>NZ_KV815076.1:817-48916 GCF_001814145.1 Prevotella sp. HMSC073D09
ATCTTTATAGCCTTTATACGAAGATTTTAGAGGAAAGAATACAGACTGGTCAATACCGCTGAATAGTTACAAAGTATGATAGTTCTGCGCAGTCTGTCATTCTGATCAGAACCATAAAGCAGAAAGGAGAGGGATTAAGCCTCTCATCTTATAGTTTTGCTAACTTCTCACGCAAATTCAGTACGATGGAGTTATTAAGAGGGTATGTGCTGTTTAGCAAAGGAACAAAAAAGCCAAATCAAATGATTTGATGCAAATTGGCGTGAGTTTTCACAAAATTATTTAGGACACTATTGATAAAAACATCAAAACTCTTGCAAGAATCAAAATAATATTGTAAATTTACAGCGTCAAGAATAGGAGAACGCTCAGGATTGTCCGCATGCTCTAGACGGCAACGCAAGCAATGTTCAACCACTTGTCGGATGTTGAGGAGTACTATAACTATAAGCCTTTATATTTTAATCGATTATATATAAGTGTACTCATGCATTAGAATGAGAGCAGAACCCTGATGCTTTAATAAGGGAATTATGAAAATTCTAAAAACTTTAAAAAATGAAACCGACATCGTTAAAAGTTAAGATGCAGAGTATTGCACAGAATGAAATGCAGAACACAATGGGTGGAGCTAATGTAAACGCGAAACTGAAGACCGTTGTAGTAATCGGCAAGAAGAAGAACGCTACAACAATGCTGTTCTAAATCTGTAGGCTAATTTCGAGGAAGGCATTCGAATCATCTCTTATGCCTTCCTTTAAATATAATAATGCATCAATCACTCCAATAAGCTTGAATAGACAAAATGAAACCATATAAGGCTTGTTCACCAGCAACAACAATTAATAGAATACGAAAGAGTCTGGATGAAGTAGGTATTTTCCTACAGGAAGCATCATACAGCAACAGCGATTGTCTTTTCACATCGCGTGTGCATATGTCAGGAAAGTTCTCACCTCTAAATATAGGAACAAATGGAAAGGGGACCACATATGAATATGCATTGGCAAGTGGATATGCTGAGTTTATGGAAAGGCTTCAGAACAATATGTTGTTTCGAGGGTTCAAGAATGCTGAAAAGCATAATCTGTCCAAGATGGACGATTGTTTTTACAAAAGACATTTGATAGAGCAAGGATTGGCACTAGACTTCCTATATGACCCTAAAGAATCAGATATTTTGATGGAAACAGAGGTTGAAAATCAGTTTGTGTTTCTCAAGTCCTTATTCCCCTTCATTAACACGAAATCCGATGCCATCAGTTTCTTCAAGGATTATCTGATGTTCAAAAATTGTAAATGTGTTCCATTCTACTCTGAAGAGGATAAAGGAGAGGTCATGTTGCCAATAGAACTGATACTCATTTCTTGTGGTTCTAATGGTATGGCTAGTGGTAACACCAAAGAAGAGGCTCTTATTCAAGGCTTTTGCGAGATTTTTGAGCGTTATGCTGGTTCACAGATATATAATCAGAATCTCACGCCACCTACTATTCCTATCTCTGCATTTAAGGATTATCCTGTATATTCTATTATCGAGAAACTACAGGAAGAAAATCGTTATAAACTAATCATTAAAGACTGTTCTTTAGGGAAGGGCATACCTGTACTGGGAGTTCTGGTTATAGATGAAGAAATGGGAAAGTACAATTTTAATCTCGGATCAGCACTAAATCCTGGTGTGGCTTTAGAGAGATGTCTAACAGAGCTATACCAATCAGCCACAGGCCTTTCATGGTATGACATTACCTTTGAACAATATGCCAATAATCCTAAGTATGATGAGTCTTTTATCTTCTCTAATGGCAACAAGCTGTTCCTTGACGGGAGCGGTAATTGGGGAGTGTGTCTTTTTAAGGAAAAACCATCATACGAGTTTAAAGGTTTGAACGATATCCTTGACGTAACCGATGAGGGTGATATTTCTTTTATCAAGAGCCTTATCCATGGTCTTGGTTTTAGAATTTATATAAGAGACGTTTCATTCATGGGACTGAACTCCTATTATATAGTTGTGCCAGGAATGAGTCAGTTCGCCACCAAAAGGAAGCACTATGAGGTGCTGAACGACACATACTATAGCTTGAACTCTCTTCGCAACATAGAACACATATCAAAAGAAGAGCTGCTGGATATGTGCAAGAAAGTAAACAACGACTATCAGTTGCTGAAAATGTTTAGTTTTAATTTCAATGAAATGCTGGTTTTCCACACCAACCGCGACTTGCATGAATTGAAATTGGAACAACTGCTATTTATGCTCAACTACAAAGCAGGAATGATAAAAGAAGCCTATTGGTATCTGCAGGAATTCTTGAAAAACAAGGACTTCGGTGCTTACAAGTATTATTATGGTATTAAAGACTACGTCAGGCTTAAATTGGAAAATAACAGTGATGACGAAATCAAGAATAAACTAAGCATCCTGTACAGTGATGAATTGGCAGAGATTATTGATGATGTGAAGGATCCTGACAAGATTTTACGTTACTATGAATGGCCTCAGAACTTTAATTGCGAGAATTGTGCCTTGATTGACGAATGCTGCCAGTTGGATCTTTTGAGAGTCGTGAAGAATATTCAGGGGAAACATCAAGAAGCGAACATCAACCATAATACCTTTATCTTCTGAAATGAAAAAGTCAATACTCATACTAATAGGACTTCTAATAAATCTGAGTTTTTGCATCGCGCAAAATCAGAATAAGGTATCCGGCCATATAACAGACTCATTGACGAAGAAACCAATAGAATTTGTCAATGTCGTATTGCTGAATGCCGACTCAGCGTTTGTTTGTGGTGCTGTAACCGATTCATTGGGCTATTACGAGCTTAGTGCAAAGAATTTGGTGGAAGGCAAGACTTACATCATTCAAGTTACCCATGTATGCTATGATAGAAAGAGGGTTTCTTTTTATCATAGGGAGCAGACAGATGTGTCGATAGAATTGACGGCAAACACCACTTCACTTGATGAAGTGGTGGTAAATGGAATTAAAACAAAAGTGAGGAACAGACTGAACTTCACCTATTCTTTTACCGACCAGATGAAAGAGAATGTCAGACTGACATCCCGCCTCTTGGAAAACATCCCAACAGTATTTGTTGATTGTAACAGTACAGTGCATATAAAAGGAAGTAGCAACATCCTAATTCTCAAAAATGGTATTGAGCTGACAGACAATAGTCTTGTTGACCAAATTAAACCTGCAAGTGTGAAGCGTGTAGAGATTATGTACAACATACCAAGCCAGTATGCCAACCTCAACTACACCGCCATTATGAACATCATAACAGAGCGCGAACAGGGCTATTCCTTGATGGTAGACAACAAAACAGCTTTTGACGCCTCAATGAATGATACGAAGGTGAATATAGGATATGTAACAGAAAAGAACTCGTTTTACCTGTTCTATAAGCAGTATTATCGCAACTTGGAGATGAAGACAGAAGACAGGATATTCGATAAAGGAGGTATGCTTTCATCAGAAGACCTATACACAACATCTCCACGCAAAGAGTGTGACAACGAGTTTTTCTACGGCTATACCTATCAGCCTAGCAGCAGATTTCAGATAGGTGTTGACGGTTATCTTTCTCTTTATAGGGAAAGGTTTCAGAATACGTATGAGAATCAGAACACGTTGTTCTCGGTGTTAAAAGAAGCGTTTAACACGCAGCACTATAAAGGTTATGCCAACTATAAAGACGAGAAAAATCACTTGAAGTTTGAAGTGTCGTTTAATAAGAAGACAATAGACGATAACAATACTTATTTCACAGGCAATTCCTTGATTAGGCAGAATGAGAACCAGGAGATCTATGGCTCGAAACTCGATTACAACAGAAAATTTGATGAAACAACGACTCTTTATAGCGGCGTGAAGTATTCACATAACAAAACCAAAGGTCTTTTCAACAACAGTTACACGGATATAGCAGAAAGATACCATTGCAATAACATGTTTGCTTATGCAGAACTCATGAAAAGCCTTGGTGAAAACTGGACGGTGGATGCAGGGGTGAGTTTTCAGAATTATCATCGTTCCTTTGCAGATGGCACACGAGTGAAGGACACAGATTTCTTCCCAAAATTCAATGTCTCGTATGCATGGGATAACAACAACTTGGCTTTGGGATATTCATCTTATCTGAACGATCCCAGTATCTGGCAGATGCTTCCTTTCATTAAAAAGGAAAGCCAGAATATCAGCACTAAAGGCAATCCGTATCTGAAGCCACAGAAAAGCGGTACGCTATCCCTTGAATACAGTTATTCCAAAGGCAATTTCTATCTGGCATCCTCTGCTTATTACAAACAAGTCAATAATCAGGTAGCCAGCAGCCTACTGACAGATGGCACTAACGCTACTCTTGAATTTATCAACATCAACAAGGTGCAAAACTTTGGTCTGGACTTTACGCTATCGTGTAACCTTACCAAATGGTGGAGCGTGAACTTCTATGCCGATGCGTTGAGCCGACGTATTGCTGCCAACAGTTTCTACGACACAAGCATGTTTTCCTATATGGTCCAGATGCAGAGCAACTGGCACCTGTCTTCTCGTCTAACAGCTATTGTGCAATACACATACAACAGTAAAGAGCTGCAATACAATGGGTACAGTAAATCCCGCGACTCCAGCATAGGAATGGTCAACTATACGCTCAACGACTATCTTGACCTATACCTAGTGTTCATCCAACCCTTCGGCAATTTGAAGAGTCATAGCAGAATTCATCAAGCCACACAGTATGTTGACATGAAAGATAAGGTCTACTCACAAAAGGTCATGCTGTGTTTGACATTCAATCTTAGCAAGGGAAAGAAACAGTGCGAGCGAAAGATATACGAAAACGAGTCTAAAAAACACTAAAGCATGTTTCATAGGTTCCGTATAGTGAGGCAATATGACAGTGTTGACTGCGCCTTGGCATGCCTGAAGATGATTTGCCAGCATTATAAGATGTACCATTCACTTGATGCGAGTGAATATTCTTATTACATATCTAAGGATGGCATATCATTGGCATCGGTAGTGGAAATAGCCCGGAAGAATCATTTCGAGGTAGCCTGCGGAAAAGTCTTTTTAGAACAGTTGACGCAAGAAGTAACGCTGCCCTGCATCCTATACTGGAATCGAAACCACTTTGTAGTATTATACAAGATAAGCCAGCTACATGGAAAATTTTTTTTTCATATGGCTGATCCTGCAAAGGGACATGTTGTGTTTTCATTAAGTGAGTTCGAACAGCATTGGTCAACAGATACTGTTGACAGCAGAGCACAAGGTATTGTCATTCTGTTAGAACCCGACGGCAACTGTCAACCAACAACAGTCAAGAAAAGAAAAACAGAAAAAAAAACTTTCCTCCCTATTCTGTTATCCTATAAGAAGATGCTTTTATATCTCTTGTTGGGCGTATTAATAGGGGCTGGCATACAAATGGCTTTCCCTATTCTAACACAATGGATTGTAGATAAGGGTATAGAAGGGGGCGACATCAGCTTTATCTTGATGGTACTTATTGGCCAGATGGCACTTATCACGGGAAATATGTTCAATGACTTCTTCAGGAAAGTTCTTGTCCTGAAGCTTGGTTCCAGGTTCAGTATCAGCCTACTTACAGACCTTGTTGCAAAAATGCTGAGGCTACCAGTCAGATTCTTTGACTCAAAACCCATGGGTGATTTCATCCAACGATTACAAGATCATGACAAAGTAGAACGTTTCGTGACGGTCTATTTCGTGAATTGTGTGTTTTCGCTGATTACACTATTGGTTTTGGGAATTGTTTTAATGACATATAACGGTTATATTTTCCTAGTGTTCGTTTTAGGCAGCATTCTATATATCATCTGGACCTACTTGTTTGTGAATAAAAGAAAAACACTAAACTATGAACTCTTTGCCGTAAAAGCTAAGAATCAGGGAAAGTATTATGAGATACTGAAAGGAATTACTGAGATTAAACTTCAAAATCTGGAACAAAGAAACCGCGACGATATTGAGAACATACAAAAGAATTTATACCATACAAATGTAAAAGCACTTAAAATAGACCAATACCTGGATGTGGGGAATGTGTTCATCAATGAACTGAAAAACATCCTTATCACTTTCCTCTCAGCCTATTTTGTTATCCGGGGTGACATCACCTTTGGTATGATGATGTCTATACAGTATATCATTGGCGAGCTGAATGTTCCCATAGCCCAATTCCTCACCTTCATTGCCGGTTATCAGGATGCTAAGCTTAGTTTAGACCGTATGAATAGTATTTTCTCAATAGACAATGAAGAAGACGGGGGCAAAGAAGCTTTTAAGCCACAACATGGTGTCATCTCTGTGGAGCATTTGCATTTTAAATATGTGATGTCAGGAAACGACATTCTCCACGACATGAACCTTTGTCTCCCCTTAGGTAAAAAGATAGCCATCGTAGGATCCAGTGGTAGTGGTAAGACAACGCTTGTTAAACTGCTACTGAAACTCTATGAACCCACTCAAGGGAAGATAGTTGTTAGTAATACCGATATCAAAAATGTGAAAAATCGTCTTTGGAGAAACAGCTGTGGTGCTGTTTTACAAGATGGTTTTATTTTCTCTGGCACACTGCGAGAAAACATCATCTTAGAAAAATCCTTCAATGAAGAACGTTTCCACCAGGCTGTTTCCATTTCAAATGTCGAAACGTTTGCAGAGCCTCTTCCATACAAATACGAGACAAGAATAGGTGATAATGGTATGCGCCTCAGTCAAGGGCAGATACAAAGGATTCTCATAGCGCGAGCTATCTACAAGAATCCCGACATCTTCTTCTTCGATGAAGCCACCAATTCGCTTGATGCCAACAATGAAAAAGACATCTTGGAAAAACTGAAGCCCATCCTGAAAGGCAAGACGGTATTTGTTGTTGCCCACCGACTAAGTACAGTAAAGGATGCCGATATTATTTTGGTCATGGATCATGGAACCATCATAGAGCAGGGCACCCACACCTCATTAGTAGAAAAACAAGGCTATTACTATCAGCTCATCAGGAACCAATTGGAATTAGGGAATTAGTCATCATGAACAACATTTTCTATAATTACATTGACAGGCTGCTGCCTAGTTGTTTTTTCTGTCTTGAAGAGAAAGTGAAAACCTTGCTAACACAGGGTGATGTCTCTTCCCCCCACAGTATAGATGCAGAGCAATGTCCTTTCCCCGATAATTATGTTGTCATTCCTATAGAAAACGCTGTTTTACCATTCTATCTCACTTGTATCGACAGAAAATATACATTTCTTCTGATTGACAGGCACTTGAAAGATGTTTACTGCATTACAAAGAAGCTGAAAGTGTTTCTTATGAGGTTTCGAAAACCGATGAACAGACAGGAAATCTCAGAACACATCCAGACGTATCATGATCGTGTGTTTCTTAGAGAATCTATTGCCCAAGGTTTTCTATTGCCACAACGTGAATCCTGCGAGCTTCCCCCTTCTGTTATTTCCTACAACTTCCCTCAAAGCCTATACACAGTTGTAGAGGTATTGACACAGAGCACCTATAGCATTAGCTATCATGTTAGGAGCCGCACGGGGCAAGACCTCTTTCTTAAGCAACTGCGACTAACCGACCCTGATCAGCGAAAACATTTCCAGAAAGAGATAAGCATCATTAAAAGACTTCAAGATTCTCAAAACATATTGAAACTTATCTGCTTTGATATAGAGTCCATGTATTATGTTACGGAATATATCCAAGGAAGAAATCTGGAAGTGTGTTATCACACCATGAACTTTTCGGAGAAAATAGACATCATAAAGCGCATTATAGCTGTGATCGCAAATTTGCACTCCAGAAATATAGTACATGGAGATCTTCACCTCGCACAGTTTATCATATCAGATACAGGTATTCTCAAACTGATAGATTATGAAATGCTGGGAGACATTACCAGTAAACATGTGTTTCCCTATATGGGTGCTACATTTGAGTATATCGAGCCAGAGTCGTTAAGCACAAACCCATTTGTACTTATACAGAAAGAAGATATTAATTTCAAAGCTGAGGTTTACCGCCTAGGTGTACTCATCTATACCATTATTTACGAAACGCCTCCCTTTTATGAGATAACTTGGAAAATGCTTTGTGAAGCGATACTTCACGAAAATCCAACATTTGTAAAAACCGACAATAAGGGCCATCGGATTCCAGATTGGATTATTGAACTCATAAAAAAGTGTCTGCACAAGGATCCAAATCAAAGATACGCTTCTGTATGCGAAATAGATAACTTTGGAGTATAGAAATTGTGTAATGCAAATGCAATAGTATCCTAAATAATTTTCTACAAAAGTGAAGGAAGTAGTTTTCATTAAGGCAAAAAAGTCTTACCTCAGTGTTTTCACCAAACCAAACCTTCCTTCATGGCAAAGATAAGACTTTTCGCACAAGTAATCAAAAATTACTGAAAGAATTAATCAAATCACAGATAAAAAGCATGGTACGGACAAACATGTCAAGGGTTTCAACACATGGAGTCACCTTGTGAGTATGATATTCTGCCAATTTGCCGACTGTGTATCTCTTCGTGAGATAAGCAATGGTCTTCAATCCGCTAACGGCAATCTGAACCACCTAGGGCGTCTTCCCGTACGCGCTCTAAGTCCAATCTTGCTTATCAGAACGAGAAACGCTCCTGTGCGTTTTCCCGAGACTGCTATTACGCCCTTTGGGGTTATTTCGGACAGCAGGTAAGCTTTTCCGGGCGTAAGTTCCGCTTCAAGAATGCCGTCTTATGCTTTTGCTCCCACCATCATCACGCTATGTGCCGAGGTGTACGGCTGGGCGCACTATACCCATTCCAAGGGGGCAGTAAAGCTGCACACGTTACAGAACTTCAGCACGCTACTTCCTGAATATGCGCATATTACAGATGGAAAGACAGCGGATAACACGGAGGTGAAGTCAGGCAGTATGGATGTAAGCGACCGAGGTTACTTTGACACGCTCGTTCTGAACTTTTGGGACAGCATCAAGGTGCTCTTCGTGGCTAGGGTGAAAGACAACCTGCTATATGAGTGCATGAAAGAGCGAGAATTGCCCGATAACGTTCATCCAGAAGTACTCATTGATGAGATTGTGAGGCTGAGAGGAAAAGAAACTACCGAACAATACCTAAAATCCATACGGAGGATTGCCGTGTACAATGCCTGGCCAGATTCACGATGGAACTATTCATCAACAACATGAAACTTTCCGCAGGAACCATAGCGGCCTTGTCTAAGGCAAGGTGGGTTATTGAAATCTTCTTCCGCAGCATCAAGCGGAACTTTCATATCAAGAACTTTGTCGGCACATCATCCAATGCCGTAGAGATACAGATATGGACAGCACTCATCACTATATTGCTCTTTGCAGTACTCAAACAGCAGGCTACATACAAATGGCACTTCTCAAATCTCGTTTTATCGCTAAGACTCAACACATTTACAAAAATCGTTCTGTATCAATGGATAATCTTTTAGTTTTTATCCGCTAAATGCATCTATAAGGGTCTTATACGGTCTGTAGGGTTTTCCTCATAAGATATTTAATCCTGTATAATTCGTTGTAGTTCAATCATTAATAATAATCTAGCATAGATAATTTACCTCCGTTTAAATTATATCATAAGTAGTATTGCTAAATGTAAAAAGTCTTTTAGCGTGTACGTATTTAACGGATGAACTATATTAATTGGGAAGAAATAATCGTTTACAACAGTTGGTTCATACGTCAGGTAGATACAAAGCAGGTGGTTTCACTCAATGAAGGCATACGTACCAACCGTATTTTGTCGGTTGTGCTTCAAAGTCCTTTTCTATCCAAAGCTAAAATGATTTACACCGATAAACTGAAAAACTACAGAAATCTTATCAGTCGAAAAATACATCGCACTATCTTCCGCTCTACCAACCATATCGAGCAGCACAATCTTACACTTCGTACCCACCTAAAACGACAGAACCGAAAAACGATTTGTTACAGCTGTAGTTTATTAGTGCTGACGGCTATCATAAAGATTTATTTATGGGTACTTATGGGTATATAGCTAAGTTCCGTAATCGTCACACCGCAACCACAATACCCAATCCGTGTTTGCACTACTTGTCTGGAATGAGATGGGACAAGGCTGGGGTGTTCTTTATCCTTTGAATCTCTGAATCAACAAGCGATAATATCTCTTGCTTTACCTTGCGATAGTTGGCTTCAATAGTCTCTTTGAGGTTATCGGAGCCATTTTCGTTTATGAAGTTTGCTATTACAGGGATTGATTGGTATGCTTTCATTTCAGCAGAAACTTTGGCACTATCCACAACAATCTCTGCGTGGAAAATCTTCTGGTCGATGCGTTCATCGAAGTTATCGGACACAGCCCCTACAAACATTCCTTGCGTAAGGTTGCTGATTTTCGATGCAGGGATAAGACTGTCCATCTGTGTGGAGATTGAAGTGGATTTATCGTTGCGGTTGATGGTCATCGATTGTCGTTGCTGCAAGACCTTGCCAAAGCGTTCAGAAAGCGTCTTGGCTGTTTCTCCCACGACTTGACCACTGAACACATTACCAACCGTGTTCTGTATCACCTTGCTCTCCTTATCCCCATAATCACGGGTAAGCTGTGAGAAGTCTTGAAAGCCCAAACATACCGCCACCTTATTGCTTCGGGCTGTAGCAATGAGATTATCCAGCCCACGGAAGTAGATAGTCGGCAACTCGTCGATAATCACAGAACTTTTGAGCTGCTTCTTCTTATTGATGAGCTTCACGATACGGCTATTGTAAAGTCCGATTGCAGCCGAATAGATATTCTGGCGGTCGGGATTATTACCAACGACAAGGACTTTTGGCTCATTAGGGTTATTGATGTCAAGTGAGAAATCATCGCCCGTCATCACCCAATAGAGAGCAGGGCTTATCATACGAGACAGCGGTATTTTGGCACTGGCTATCTGTCCCTGCAACTGGTCCTGTGCTCCACCCTCCCATGCGTCCATAAAAGGGGAAAGGTAGTTGGCAAGTTCATCGTAGGAAGTGAGTATCGGGAATATCTGTGCGTAGGGACGGTTGAGAAATTCGACGGCATGAGGGAAGGTGCAATACTTTCCGTTCTCATAGATTTTCAGAAACCATATAATAGCTGCCAATAGGATAATCGGTGACTCGACAAAGAAATCTCCCTGCTTCTGTATCCACGAACGGTTCAAGTTGAGCATGATGGTGTAGGCACTTTCGTAAGCGTCCGATATATCCGTCATAAAGGCAGGATTGATGGGATTGCACCGATGCGATTTCCTCGGATCGTCAAAGTTGATTACATAGAACTGTGGCTTCACCTTGTAGGCATCCAAGTGATTAAGCAGGTGATTGTAAGCAATCTCTGAAAGGTCGGGAAACTTATAATCGTAGATATACATCGCAAAGCCCTTTTCAATCTGCTGCTTGATGTAGTTGTTTACAATAGCATAGGATTTACCCGAGCCTGGCGTACCGAGTACCATTGAGGCACGAAAGGGATTGACCACATTGATCCAGCCCTTATTCCACTTCTTCTTATAGTAGAAGCGTGTAGGAAGATTGACCGAGTATTCATTCTCCATCAACCGAGTTTCCTGCATGAAACTCTCGTTCTCTGTGTTGAAAACATCGTCCATTAAATTATTCTTCAATAGTCGGCTCATCCATACGCCACCCATCAGCAGGCAGATATAGCCAACGGAAAGCGTGAAGATGTAGAGCGAAGCTGCCCCGATCTTACCGATGGGCAATACCAATAGCCACCAGTTGAGAAAGAAAAAGACAAAGCCTGAGAAAAGCACCGTCCAAATACTTGTCCATGTGATTTTCTCTTCTTTCACTCCTTTTGTCCCCAAGCAAGAAAGGGCAAGGAATACCACACAAAAGAGTTTCGTCCAGAGGATGGACGAGAACAAGCCTGTGGTACGTTGGAAGTTCATTAGTATCTTGTTGATGATACCGAGCGTGAAGTGCCACTCGTGAAACGCTTCGTAGCAGAACCAATAACAGTTGATAAGGAGAAATATCACTGATATACCCCGCATAAAGTCCATGACCTTACCCAATGCTCTTAAATCATCTTCTTGTGCCATAATACTATGTTTTTTTAGCCTCCCCCAACCCCTCCGAAGGGAGGGGAGATAGAAATGCTTGTTTATTTAATGTTTTCTTCGTCTAAGTTTTACCTTACTTTGTTTGCGCAGTTTACGCTGCCAAGCCGCTTCCTTCCAATCATCATTGCCCGTAGATGTGAAAGAGTCACCTACCATGTTCTCGATTAGTTCATCGACAAGGTTGTCACCTTCCTCTGTATCCTGTTGCGAGGGTTGAACGGTTGGCGATGGTTCCAAACAGACAGAAGGACTGCCATACAGCGTTTCGTCCAAGAATGGGTTGTGCGTAGGATTGGAGAAATAGCCATTGAATATGTTGGCGGCATATCCCTTGCCCAAGCGTGAGCCATTGAGTGCAACGCCCACTTCGTCATCAATGAATGTGATGCCATAGATGCGCCCGCTTTCGTTCTTTCGGATAAACACACGCAAACTCTGTTCCTCCAATCGTTGCCGAAGTTCTTCCTCTGTCTTTGGAGAGGTACGCATTGTTTGTAACACCTTGTTCCTTATGGTTGGTATCAGTGGTTTGACGGTTTGTTTCGACTTCTGTATCCTGTTCAGTATGGCAGTATAGCCCACACCACGGCCAATGTCCGAGGCATGGATGGGTGTGCTTACTTTATTGCTCTTGTCAGCTGTCGGAACATAGACCAGTCCGTCATATTTCTTTCCTCGGAACTCCGTTTTTACTTCTTCTACGGCAAGATTATATTTACTCAGTACGGCATTGAACTCGCCCAAGGAGCAGAAACGATAATGTTTCAGCACCATGCGAACAACGCTTGCCACCTGCTCCTTGATATTCCCTTTATCAATATTTACCTTGGGCGTTTCTGCTACAGCCTTCTCAGTAATCTTTGAACTTGGAATGAGACCAAACCTCTTTTCCAAGGCATCGGTAATCTGCTTGCTCCTTCGCTTCTCGAAGCGGTCGTCAATCTTCCTTCCTTTACTGTCTACCCGAAGTGATACGATGTGTATATGCTCACGGGCGATGTCGCTGTGCTTGAACACGATATAAGGTTGATTGCCGTAGCCGAGTGCCTCCATATACTCCTTGGCAATCTGCGTGAGTGTTTCATCTGAGAGCTTCTCGTCCGGATGCGGATTAAGGGAACAATGGAACACCGTTTTCTTCGTTCGGCATACCTTCGGCATCAATGCCTCCATGTCGGCCAGTACATCCTCCATCGTGTAATTGCCATCGCTGTTTTGATACAGCTCAGCGGCAAGAAGAATGCTCGCTTCTCCTTTCTCCACCTTTTTGAAGTTATAACCGAGTGCTCCTCTAAGGTTCTCCGTTGCAGAAATCTTCGCTATCATTTCTTTCTGTAATCAATGGTTAAATGGATAGCCTGTTCCTGTAAGGCGATGATTTGAGCCGAGAGTTTCTCCAATTTCTCAAGCATAATCTGTGCAGTCTTCACGCTGTGATAACTGTTAATGGCACGCACGGTTTGGTTATAGAGCACGCCAATCTTATGGATTTGTGCCGTCAGTTCGGAGAGCTTTCGGTAATATTCCACAGCAGACTTGTCCACCGTAATCACCTTGAAATGCTCTCCAAGAATACGAGCACGCACAAAATCTGACTTCGTTTCTGCACCCGAACGCTGAAACAAATCTATCGCCCGTTGCTGGTCTTTGGGGTTGGGCAACCGTACATGCCAGTTGTCCCAACGAGGCCTCTCTGCCTTTTTTCGTTCTGAACCGTGTTCCTTGTCCTTATTCATATCCCTTCTGTTTTCTTAATTACGACTTTGGAGTAATTCATCTCCCCTTCGGGGCAAGGGTCTTTGTGGTACAAACGGCGGTTTGTGTCACAAAGACACACCTTGCTGATATCAAGAGTTGATGCGATTGGAGCATCCACCTTTCAGGGTGTCCGCTTCGGGGAGGTCAGCTCCATGTTCTCTATCCGCCTGCAAAGTTACGGCGGATTTCCAAATATCTCATTATCAATGATATTCACTCTTTTTCCTTTCATTTCCCTATACTTCACAGGCATAGAAAAATCTATCGAAAAAGCTTTTATTTTGCAGACAGAACGAGCGGACAATCGCTCGAACAAACGTTCAAAAGGACGATAAAAAGTTCGGAAAATAGATTGTTCGATTTCTCGATAGTTCGAGATGTAGATTTCTCGAACTCTCGACAAACCGAATGGTTGATAGAACAAATGATTGATAAATCAAATGACCGACAGATCGGCAAGACAAACTATAAAACAAACTGTCGATGGTTCTATCGGACAATCAAACGTTCAAACGGCATATCGCCCAAAAGACAGTTCAACAAATAAAAATATCTATCGCAATGGAACAGACAAATACATCGCCCATCTTTCTGGGCTTTTCCTCCCAGAAGGGAGGTGTCGGAAAAAGCACGCTGGCAGAAATCGTCAGCAGCATCCTCTATTATGAGAAAGGCATCGAACTCTTCATCGTGGATTGCGACCTTTCGCAAGACTCCTTTTACAAGCTCCGCCAAAGGGAAAAGACCTTTGTCGAGGAAGATTCCTTGGTTTCCCAGCAGATGAACAACTATTTCTCAACATTGGGACGCGTTTCCTACCGTGTGCTTAAGGCCGACCCGAAGGGTGCCATCGCCAAGGCTGCCGAACACATCCGCAAAAACCCAAAGAAACGCTTTGATCTGGTGGTCTTCGACTTTCCCGGGCATGCGGGGACGAGCGACCTTCTGGAACTCTCACTTGAAATGGACTATATCCTTTCACCCATCGAGGCAGATGTGCAGTCAATGGTCTCCTGCCTTGCCTATGCCAAGACCATGCAGGACCTGGGAGTTTCGATGACCGGGGCACGCATCAAGGATGTCATGCTCCTTTGGAACAAGGTGGACAGGAGGGTGAAGAGTACGCTGATTGAGAAATACAGCGAATACATTAGGAACGAGGGCTACACACTGTTTGACGAGCATGTCTATGCCGCCCATCGTTTCAGTCACGAGTTGGAACAATACGGCTTTCGTGGGGCATTCCGTTCCACTTATCTGGCTCCGGGCAAAGCCCTGCGTGCAGGCACGGGGTTGGATGAGATGATTGACAACCTGCTCACGCATATCAGACTAAAGAAGGAGGCGGGCAATGGCACGGATTGACGAACGGAGAAAAATCTTGGAAGCCAAGCTCAAGGAGATGTCAGAGGACGGCATGATGAAAGGAAAGCCCAAGGATACGCTTGCCTTCGACCCGCCCGATGAGGATGAAGAAAACGAGCAACAAGAGGCGAAGAAGATTATGCCGGTTCAAGGGAAAACTCCACTTCTCCAAGAAACGAATGCGGAAAGGGCAAGGAAAGTGCCGCATGAGACTCAGGTACTCTCATTGGACGATTACCAGACACGCTATTTTCACGCTGTCCGTATCCGCGAAAAGACAGCCTTCACGATGAACGTGGAGACCTTGCAGGTACTAAGGAACGTGCTGCAAGACTTGGGTGAACGGGTATCGATGGCTGCATACATAGACAACATTTTGCGTGAACACCTCAGGGAGCATAAGGAACTGATCAACAATGCCACGGCAAGACAACGGCGTAAAACAACCATAACAATATAACACATTATGACAACAAACGATTTTCTGATTTTATTCTTGGTATTCAGCAATATTCTTCTGATTGCATATTGCAGTGTCATTTTCTTTCAGGTTTACATAAGAGATAGAAACACCAAGGAATACAACACGGACAATCCCACTCCAGTAAAGAAAACGGCGTCCGGAACTCAGCATCTTATGGAAGACCGCAAGGATTTGACAGGGGCTGATTACATTGCTGATTTTATGCTGCAGAGCACAGAGGAACAATGGGAGGATTACAAAACCAAGTTCTTTATTCCAAGGCGGTCCCGAAACAAATCGGGGTTCACGATCAACACAGAGACCTTAACCATACTCCGCAATGTTCTCCGCGATACGAAGGCGGAAACGACGTTGACGGCTTACATAGAGAATATCCTTACCAATCACCTCAAAGCCCATCAGGAGCTTATCAATGAGATTGCAGACAAGCAGAAATTAAAAAACACCTTATACCTGTGAATATGGAAACTGTTCTTTTAGATATTCTCCTTTTCTTGGGTGTAGTATGGATGCTCCTCTGTACTGCATATCTTTGGAGGCTTTTTCAAGACTCAGCAGCCCTATCAGGTAAGAACACCCCGAAACAGAAAGCTGGCAAGCCCGGCGAAAGCCCCAAGCCTTCTGTTTCCCAAGAGCAAATTGACAGTGCACGCCATATTCTGGTAGGCAGGAGTAAGCCTTTCACTTCTCCGTCTATCCCTGAAGTTCCCGCTGTTTCCCCGTCTGAAAATTCAGCCAAAAATCCTGATACTTTTGCAGGGCAAAATATCCCGACAGGGCAGGATACAACCGAAAAGGTAGGAAGTACCGCTGAGGAGGGCGACAATGAGATGAATGTCGACTATACGATGGACGAACCTGACGAGGACACCATAGCCCGTGAGGAACTGCAATTGGAAATCCGCGGACGAAGTGAAAGCCTGATAGCAGACGATTCTCTGCCCGAAGTATCACCGTCCAGTATCCTCGCAAGGGATATTATCCGTGTCAATGGTTGGCACAGGAATGACGATGCACTCGATGAGGAAAACGAAACTGACGTTCACGAAACGCTGCAAGCGATACGAGGAACTGAGCTCATGGAATACATGAAAGAAGTCGCACTCGGACAGGAGCAAGACCATCAAAAGCTACTCGCTGCCATCCGCAAGGTCGAAGAAACGGAGTTGCAGGAGAATGATACAGAAATGACTTCTGCCCCTGGGACAGACAATGAAAACAATAACGAGGAAATTGCGGAAGAAAAGCCGCTTTCCTACTATCTGTAAAATAATCATATTGCAAGCAGGGAAGGAGCAACGGCCGAAGCGGCTCACTGGTAAAACAATCCCATACGATAAGACAGAGCCAGTTCCACCGTCTCCTCCCATCAAAGATTTATCATTAACAACTTAAAATAAACAGAACAATGGACAAAAAGAAAATCATGATGCTGCTGTTCCTGCTGACGGCTACCGCCATAGGAGCATACGCACAGGGCAACGGCATGGCGGGTATCAATGAAGCCACAAAGATGGTAACAAGCTATTTTGATCCAGGCACAAAGCTTATCTATGCTATCGGAGCCGTAGTAGGTCTGATTGGAGGAATAAAAGTGTATAACAAGTTCTCAAGTGGTGATCCCGATACGAGCAAGACCGCAGCCTCTTGGTTCGGTGCGTGTATCTTTCTCATCGTGGCTGCCACTATCCTGAGAAGTTTCTTCCTGTAAGGCGATGGCATCATTTGAAATCAACAAGGGTGTAGGCCGGACGGTAGAGTTCAAAGGCTTGAAGGCGCAGTACCTCTTCCTCTTTGCAGGAGGGCTGCTGGCAGTCTTTATTCTTGTGGTCATTCTCTATCTCTGTGGAGTCAGCCAAATTACCTGTCTGGTCATAGGTGTAGTGGGTGCCAGCCTTGTGGTATGGCAAACGTTCACCATGAACAGAAAGTACGGGCAATACGGACTGATGAAGAAAGGAGCAGTGCGTATGCACCCACGCTACCTTGTGAACCGCCGTTCGGTCTGCTACCTTATCCGTAACCTTCAACCAAAGAAAGCGAAGAAATGAGAAATAAAAGCAAGATAACGACCCTGGAATCGAAGTTTCCGCTGCTCTCCATAGAGCAGGGCTGTATGGTGAGCAAGGACGCTGATATCACGGTCGCTTTCCGTGTGGAACTGCCCGAACTCTTCACCGTTACCTCTACAGAATACGAAGCAATGCACTCTGCCTGGCATAAGGCAATCAAGGTGCTACCCAATTACAGCATCGTACACAAGCAGGACCGGTTCATCAAGGAGGACTATCAAGGAAAGCTCTCCGATGGCGGACTGAGCTTCCTTGCCCGTTCCTCTGAACGGCACTTCAACGAACGTCCCTATCTCCACCACTCAGTCTATCTCTTCCTTACCAAGACCAACAAGCAGCGTATGGCGCAGCAAAGCAATTTCTCTTCACTCTGCCGTGGACACCTCATTCCCAAAGAAATCACCAACAAAGATGAGGTGATGAAGTTCATGGAAGCCGTAGACCAGTTCGAGCGTATCATCAACGATACCGAGCAGATAAAGATTGTCCGCATGACCGAAGATGAGTTGGTCGGCACAAATGAAAAGGGCGGACTACTCGACAGGTATTTCTCTTTATCTGAAGAAGGGCATGCGTCTTTGGAGGACATCCGTCTGGGCGCAGACCTTGTGCGTGTAGGTGATAATCGTCTATGCCTGCATACACTCTCCGACACGGACGACCTGCCTACAACAGTCAGCACGGACAGCCGATACGAGCGGTTATCCACCGACCGAAGCGACTGCCGTCTTTCCTTTGCCTCTCCCGTAGGGCTGATGCTACCCTGCAACCATATCTATAACCAGTACCTCTTCATAGAGGATAGCGACGCCAACTTGGAACGTTTTGAGAAGCAGGCAAGGAATATGCACTCGCTAGCACGCTACAGCCGTAGCAACCAAATCAACGAGGAATGGATACAGGAGTATCTCAATATCGCCCACTCACAGGGACTGACCTCTATCCGTGCCCATTTTAACGTACTGGCATGGAGTAGCGATAAGGAAGAACTTCGCCAGATTAAGAATGACGTGGGCTCTGCACTTGCTCTTATGGAATGCCACCCTCGCCACAACACCATTGATGCGGCAACGCTCTACTGGGCAGGCATTCCCGGCAATGCGGCAGACTTCCCTGCAGAAGAGTCGTTCTATACTTTCATCGAGCCTGCCCTCTGTTTCTTTACGGCAGAGACGAACTATAAGGATTCGCTCTCTCCCTTCGGTATCAAGATGGCAGACCGCCTTTCTGGAAAACCCGTCCACTTGGATATATCGGATTTGCCGATGAAAAAGGGAGTCATCACCAACCGTAACAAGTTCATCTTGGGACCATCGGGCAGTGGTAAGTCTTTCTTCACCAACCACATGGTACGCCAGTATTACGAGCAGGGAGCGCACGTCCTCCTGGTCGATACGGGTAACTCATATCAAGGCTTGTGTGAACTCATCCACCGCAAGACCAAGGGTGAGGATGGCGTATATTTCACCTATACCAATGAAAGCCCTATATCTTTCAACCCTTTCTATACGGATGATTACTTCTTCGATGTAGAGAAAAGGGAGAGTATCTGCACGCTGCTGCTTACACTTTGGAAGAGTGCAGATGAGCATATCACTAAGACCGAGGCTGGTGAACTTGGCTCAGCCGTAAACTCCTATATCGAGCTGATATGTGCTGACCATAGCGTTACGCCCTGTTTCAACACCTTCTATGAGTATCTGCGGGACGTGTACCGAAAGGATATGGAAAAGCGTGACATTAAGGTAACGCTCTCAGACTTCAATATCAACAACCTCCTGACGACATTGAAGCAATACTATCGTGGTGGTCGATATGATTTCCTGCTGAACTCGGACAAGAACATCGACCTGCTCTCTAAACGCTTCATCGTCTTTGAAATTGACCAAGTGAAGGACAACAAGGATCTCTTTCCTGTGGTAACGATTATCATCATGGAAGCCTTCATCAACAAGATGCGAAGACTCAAAGGCATCAGGAAAATGATACTCATCGAGGAAGCGTGGAAAGCCATAGCTTCGGCAAACATGGCGGACTACATCAAGTATTTGTATAAGACCGTCAGAAAGTATTTCGGGGAAGCCATTGTCGTGACGCAGGAAGTGGACGATATCATCCAGTCGCCCATTGTCAAGGAAAGTATCATCAACAACTCCGACTGCAAGATACTGCTCGACCAGCGCAAGTACATGACCAAGTTCGACGGCATACAGGCGATGCTCGGTCTTTCGGAAAAGGAAAAGAGCCAGATACTATCCATCAACCAGAACAACGACCCGAACCGACTCTACAAGGAAGTGTGGATAGGGCTGGGCGGTATGCAGAGTGCAGTCTATGCCACAGAAGTGAGCATGGAGGAATACCTGACCTACACCACGGAGGAAACCGAGAAGGTGGAGGTGATGAACAGGGCGGCACAGCTTGGTGGGGACATCGAAACGGCTATCCGGCAGCTTGCACAAGAGAAACGGGTTGCACGAAATCGTTGAGCGGACAAGACATGTAAAGAATGTATTGGTTTAGCCAAACGTAGACAAATAATGCTCCAAACGTGGATAAACAATTGGACAAACGTGTCCAATCAATTAGACAGTCGTGTCCAAAGACTTGGACTAACTTGTCCAACTTATCCCTATAACAGCAAGCTGAATAGACATCCCTTAGTGGACATTCAGACAAACATAGTATTCACATCATAAACAAAAAGAACAATGAGAACAAGAATTTTAATGCTGCTGATGGGCACCGTCCTTTTATTCAGCGGAAAGGCCCACGCACAGTGGGTAGTGAGTGACCCGACCAACTTCGCGGGCAACATTGCCAATACGGTCAAGGAGATTGCCACCGCCTCCAAGACAGTAAAAAATACCTTAGATGGTTTCAAGGAAGTGGAAAAACTCTACAACGACACCAAGAAGTATTACGATGCCCTGAAGAAAGTGAACAACCTCATCGGGGATGCCTACAAGGTCAAGGAGTGTATCCTGATGGTGGGCGACATCTCGGAGATTTACGTTACCTCGTATAAGAAAATGCTCTCGGACAAAAACTTCCGCCCTTCGGAACTCGCTGCGATGGCTTCGGGCTATGCCAAGCTTCTGGAGCAGAGCGGGGAGAGTCTCAAGGAACTCAAGTCCATTGTTAAGAGTAATGTCTTCTCGATGAACGACCACGAGCGAATGCAGGCCATCGACCGCATTTATACCACGCTTAGGGAAAACCGCTCGCTCGTATCATACTACACAAGGAAAAATATTTCCGTAAGCTACGTGCGTGCAAGGGAAAAGAACAACCTTGCTTCTGTCAAGGCGCTCTATGGTAATACGGCAAGCAGGTATTGGTAAATCCACAGAATAAAAAAGAACTTTCATAAAAAACTTTTGCTTATGGATTTTGCCAGTTTACATGAGCTGCTCCGCTCCACCTATGATGAGATGATGCCGCTCTGTGCCCAGATGACGGGCATTGCCAAGGGTATTGCGGGCTTGGGTGCACTCTTTTACATTGCTCTTCGGGTATGGGCTTCCATTGCCCGTGCCGAGGCGATAGATGTCTTTCCGCTTCTCCGTCCCTTCGTGCTGGGCTTTTGCATCATGTTCTTCCCGACAGTCGTACTGGGTACGATGAATGCCGTCCTCTCGCCTGTAGTGCAGGGAACGGAGATGATGGTACACCAGCAGGAGGGAAACCTTGCCGAGCTTACTGCCAAGCGGGATAAGTTGCAGGAGGAAGCCTACCTGCGCAATCCTGAAACTGCCTATCTTGTTTCCAACGAAAAATTCGATGAGAAGATAGAGGAGATGGGCATCATCGGTCCCGAAGATGCCGTGACGATAGCGGGTATGTACGCTGAGCGTGCTGCCTATCAGACCAAGCAGTGGGTGATGAAGCTGGTGCACGACCTCATGGAGCTGCTGTTCCATGCCGCAGGGCTTATCATCGACACGCTGCGCACGTTCATACTCATCGTTCTTGCCATTCTCGGTCCGATAGTCTTCGGCATTGCCGTGTGGGATGGGCTGTCGGGTTCGCTCACGGCATGGTTCTCACGCTATATATCGGTCTACCTGTGGCTGCCTGTCAGCTCCATCCTTACGGCACTGCTAACGAAGATACAGGTGCTGATGATACAGAAGGACATCGAGGCGCTCAGCGATCCCAACTACCTTCCAGACGCGGGGACGTGGTACTACATCGTCTTCTTCCTCATCGGCATCGTGGGTTACTTCTGCGTTCCCACCGTTGCAGGCTGGATTATCGAAGCAGGAGGCGGTATCGGCTCTTACGGTCGCAATGTCAATCAAGCTGCACAGCGCGGTGCACAAAGTGCCTACACGGGCGGACGATATGCCGCAGCAGGTGCCGGGTCGGTCATCGGAAATGTCGGTGGACGTATCAAGGGTGCACTGCTTAAAGGAAAATAGAAATGGAGCAATAATGCTTAATTCATCAACAGCTATAAAAGGAAAGAAAAAAATGGAATTCAAATCACTCAACAACATCGAGACCTCATTCAGACAGATAAGACTCTATGCCTTTGTCTTTGCTATCGTCTGCGTGGCAGTAAGCGGTTATGCCGTCTATGCCTCGTACAGCTTCGCCAAGGAGCAACGGGAGAAAATCTATGTGCTTGACCAAGGCAAGTCGCTCATGCTTGCCCTCAGTCAGGATGCAAGTCGAAACCGCCCCGTAGAGGCACGTGAACACGTACGCCGCTTCCACGAGCTGTTCTTCACCATCGCCCCCGACAAGGATGCCATTGAGAAGAATATGGAACGTGCCTTCGTGCTGTGTGACAAGTCGGCTTTCAACTATTACAAGGACTTGGCAGAGAAGGGCTATTATAACCGTGCCATATCGGGTAATGTCAATCAGCGCATAGAGGTGGACTCTATCCACTGCAACTTTAATACTTACCCTTATGCGGTAACGACCTATGCAAGGGAGTTTATCGTACGCCAGAGTAATGTTACAGAGCGCAGTCTCATTACAACCTGTACGCTGCAGAACTCAGTCCGTTCGGACAACAACCCGCAAGGCTTCCTGATGGAGAATTTCCTCGTCAAGGAGAACAGGGACATACATACTTATAAACGATAAGGCTATGGCAAGGAAAAGAAACTTTTTACTCTCACGTCAATATCTGCGCTTTCACCTATGGCTCCGCCATCGGTGTGAAAGGCTCACGATAAGGCAGAGAAAGGAAATCGTCTATGGACTGAGCTTCATCTATCTGCTCTGTTCGCTTTGGATGATAGCGCAGTTTTTCCTTCCTCTAAAGAAGGAGAAACTACCCATCCCCACGGGAAAGCTGACGGACAGTCCGATACGGACGGACAGCACCTTACAAGAGTTACACGGCAATTTTTACCTACAACATCATCAAACAATCAAGGAAAATGGATAATAAACAGAAAGAACAAATGAAGAAAGGCTTGGTCTTCGGAGGACTGGGACTGCTGTTTTCCCTCTCGATGTGGTTTATCTTCGCACCTTCGGGCAAGGATAAGACCGCAGCGGAGCAGGGGCTCAATGACAGCATCCCGCAGGCAACGACGGAAAAGCTCACCGAAAACAAGCTCAAAGCCTATGAATTGGGCGACAAGGCACATGAGGAGGAACAGACCCGCGAGGAGATGGGCAGACTATCGGACTATTTCGCACAGAACACTGCTCCATCAGAGGAGCAGCGTGCAGAGACAGCTGCTTCTACGGCAAAGATAGAAAACTCTATGCATCGCTATGAGGAGAACAATCGCCTCTTGAACTCTTTTTACGCTCCCGACCCGCACGAGCAGGAGCGTGAAGCCTTGCGTTCGGAGATAGACAACCTTAAAAAGGAACTCTCTGTCAAAGACAGCAAGGAGGACAATGAAGAGAAACGACAGCTTGCCTTGATGGAAAAGAGCTATCAGATGGCAGCGAAGTATCTTCCCAAGGCTTCTGCCGTTCCACCATCTTTGGGTAATGACTTTACCGAGGGTAAGGGACAAACGGCTACGGACAAAGGGATGCGCATGAGCAATAATACAAACGGAGGTTCGGCCGACTTGCCTGCAATGGAAATCTTGGCGGAACGCAAACAGGTAGTGTCCTCACTGGGGCAGCCGATGAGCGATGCTGACTTCATCAAGGAGTATGGCACGAAAGCACGCAACTTGGGCTTCCATTCGCTCGCAAGTGCGGCTGCACCCACGATGCGCAATACACTCAAAGTGGTGGTGGACAGGACAACGACGCTCAAAGAGGGCGATAATGTCGTGCTCCGTCTGCTTGAAAGTGCCAAAGTGCAGGGCTTGCGTATTCCACGACAGAGCCGACTGATAGCCGTTGCTAAGATTGAGGGTAACCGTATGCACCTGCTCATCAAGAGCATTGAGGTGGACGGTCATATCATAGCCGTCAAGCTCTCGGCATACGATACAGACGGACAAGAGGGCGTGTATATACCAGGTTCGGAGGACATCAATGCTCTTAAGGAAGTCGGGGCGAACATCGGTGGTTCAATGGGAACATCCTTTACCTTTGCTTCCTCTGCCAAGGACCAGATTATCTCCGAGGCTGCCCGTGGGGTGATGCAGGGTGCAAGTCAGCTGCTTCAGAAGAAGCTGCGCACCATCAAGGTAACGCTCAAGGGTGGCTACCGCCTTTTCTTGGTTCAGTCCAAATAAAACAATCGAAAATGATAAGTAAAAAATAACATCAAATCAAAAGGAACAATGAAGAAAATTATTTTATCAATGGCTATGCTTGCCATGGTGGGAGCAACAGCCACAGCACAGGAAAACAATGATGGTCTGACACCAAGCCGACCGCTTACTTCGGGAGAGCTTTTTCAAGGTATGAGCCGTGACATTCCAACGGGGCGTGTCGTACTGCCGTATGGTCTGGACGTCACCTTTGACAAGACCGTGCATCTTATCTTCCCTTCTGCCATCCGCTATGTAGACTTAGGTTCGCAGAACATCATTGCAGGTAAGGCGGAGGATGCAGAGAACGTGCTACGTGTAAAGGCTTCAGTGAAGGACTTTGAGACGGAAACCAATATGAGTGTCATCTGTGAGGACGGCTCTTTCTATGCTTTCAACGTAAAATATGCCGATGAGCCGGAGAAGTTAAGCATAGAGATGAAGGACTTTCTCTCTACAACAGAAGGCAGGCTGCCAAGCAACCGCTCTGACATCTATTTCAAGGAACTCGGTAACGAGTCGCCCGTATTAGTAAAACTGATGATGCAGACTATCTATCAGAACGACAGGCGCAGCATCAAGCACATCGGTGCTCAGCAGTTCGGCATGAAGTTCCTGCTTCGTGGCTTGTATGCCCATAACGGCTTGCTGTATTTCCACACTCGTATGGAAAACGGCACGAATATGCCGTACTCAGTGGATTTTATCACCTTTAAGGTTGTAGATAAGAAGATGGCAAAGCGTACCGCTATACAAGAGCAGGTGCTTCAGCCACTTCGTGCCTATCATCAGGTGATGCAGGTGCGTGGCATGGGTAGTGAACACACTGTGTTTGCGCTCGAACAGTTTTCTCTTGCAGAAGACAAGCAGCTTGAAGTGACACTCTATGAGAGAAATGGCGGTCGTACGCTGACCTTCCATGTAACGGCAGAAGACCTGCAGTTGGCAAAGAAGATTGATAACCTCAAACTGAAATGGTGATGAAGAAGAACAATATCATTCTGACAGTATGCGTTGCGGTGGCCATGACTTTCAGTCTGCCATCGCAGGCACAGCGACTGATACCCAAGCAAAGAGGAATCGAGGTCGTAGGGAGTATTCCGCTTATCAAGGGAGAAAAGTTTCTTGCTGCTGACAATTTCGGTATGGTAGCATCACTCACCCGATATTTGGGGCATGAGAATTATACCTTTGTTATGGTAGAGTATGAACAGCAGAATATGCCGTACAGAAGTTATAACGTAAAACTCAAAGATGCACTCTTGCAGGTGGGCTATATGCACCCTGTTCTCTCCGACAGGGGTAAGGACGTGCTTCTTTATGGTGGCATATCCGCCTTGGGTGGCTATGAGCAACTGAATGAGGACAAGAAACTGCTGCCCGATGGGGCGACGCTGCTCGACCGCTCCCGCTTTGTCTATGGCGGTGCCGTGCATGGCTCGGTGGAAGTGTTTCTAACGGACAGGGTTCTCTTTCTTGTAAAGGCGCAGGGACGTTTCCTCTTTGGAACGGACGTGCATCGTTTTCGTCCTGCTGTTTCAGTAGGACTAAGGTTTAACTTTTAAGTAGAAGAAAAGATGAAGAATATATTGAATACGATTTGGGTAATGGGCGTGCTGTCCCTTGCCGTGTTTTGCCTATCTGCTTGTGATAGGGATTTGGATGTTCAGCAGTCTTATCCGTTTACGGTGGAGACAATGCCGGTTCAGAAGGACATCGTAAAGGGACAAACGGCTGAGATACGCTGTACGCTGAAACGAGGCGGTGAGTTTGCCGACACTCGCTATACGATACGTTATTTTCAGTCTGACGGCAAAGGCTTGCTAAGAAATGACAACGGTACGGTATTCAAGCCTAACGACCGCTATCCGCTCACAAAGGATGTGTTCCGCTTATACTACACTTCGCTCTCATCTGACCGCCAGACAATAGATGTATATGTGGAGGATAATTTCGGCAGGGGGCAGCAGCTGACCTTTAGTTTTAACAACGAGCGAGAAGAGGGCAAGGACAAACCTGCATCTTCACGCCACTAATAACATAATTGATGCGAACGATAAATTCTTTCATTTTACTTTGTGTATTCTGCCTGTTCTGTCAGCCGACCCTTGCCCAGCGCAGGGTGCGGCTGGCAGACTAGCCACCTTTTGAGCGTGTGGTAGTTGTTGTGAAATACTTTGAGGGACTGCACGGCTGGAAGAATTATCCGTATGTTGGATATGGTCATCAGCTACAGCCAGGCGAACGTTTCACTGCGGATATGACGGAACGGCAGGCGGACTCCCTGCTCCGTGCTGACCTTTGGAAATGCTTTGAACACTTCAAAGGGTATGGTAAAGATGCGCTGCTGCTCAGCCTACTTGCCTATAATGTGGGCGTGGGGCGACTACTCGGTTATGGCAAGTATCCCAAGAGTAGGCTGCTACGAAAGATAGAGGCTGGAGACAGGAACTTCTATCGGGAGTATGTTTCGTTCTGCCGATATAAGGGTAAAGTTTTGAGTGGATTGGTCAAGCGCCGAAAGGTTGAGTTTGTGCTGTTTTATTTCCCATAAGAGGTTAGTTCCTGCTATAAGAAATTTGGATACTCTTGAAAAAAAGAGCGTATGGTTTTTCTCATCCTGTTATAGTATGCCTCTTCTCCTCCACTAAAGTGACGATATGATGGGTGATAAGAATTTACTATAATGAAATGATGCTTTTCCGAGAAATATATCCATTCATCATCTCCATCTCCAAAAGCTTTTATGTTAGGATATAATTCTCTCAAGAGATCTATCCCACAGCGGCGGGTGCAATCTAAGTAAATAGAGGCATCCTTGTATATAACCAATTGTTTCTGTAATAGACTGCGAAATTTATCGACATATTGAGCCAAAAGACCATTATCAATAGAACTACCCCCAGGAACTTTTTTGAGGTTCACTCTTACCCAGGGTTTAGTTTCAAAACATTCTTGAGCAATTTCAATGTCAGGAAAACTAGGAATATTCCCCCTATTATCCATATTCAATAGAGCATACACCCATCTACGTAAGTTTCTATAGAATATATGATTGGATGGCGTTGACTCTTCAACTCCATTCTTGCGAGCATGCTCTTCTCTAATATCCCATGCTTTTTCATCGTTAAGCTCTTTGGTAAGGACAACTAACCCTCGTTTTCGATTACAATACTGATACCATTTATCTTCTTCATCACCACAATCTCTGCCCCAGCAACCGTTGGTATAGTAAAAAGCTCCCAAATAGTGCAACCCATCTGGAGAGATTTCTCTATTATCATCTAAAAGTGCTTGATATTCTTTGAAGATAAGTTCTTCTTGTTTATGTATAGTCTCCATTGATGCAAATTATTATTACATCTGCAAAGGTATTTACTTTTTAGTATTAAGTTTTAACTTCCTGCGACTTTCTTTTGCTTCTTTTCTTTGGTCGCCTGCTCGTTCAAAGAAAAAGAAAAGAAGCCGCACAAATTTTCGGTTTGCGTGGCTCTTTGTGTTATTTGGAAGGCTATTTCTACACTTTCGTTATTCTGTCTATTCGTCTGTTAGGGTGCTTGTCGAAAGCCCAGTTTATTTCATCATCGGGCAAAGTGCTGTGGATGCTTCCACCCATGCCCTGCCCACAATTTTGCAGGACTTTCTGCCGTGCTTCCTCCTTGCTCTCGGCAACCACATCGAATACACCGTCAAAAACATATTCCGTATAGATTAAAAATCTTTGTTTCTTCATCATTCCTAATCTTAAAATTCAACCTTTAATAATCTGTATTCCTTTGGCTCTCCATTGGATAGTCTGCGGTGTTTGAGCCAAAAGTGGTGCGCACCATAACCATAGGCAAAGAACTTATCAAGTTCTGTTTCTTCGGCTATTTTGTTGATAGCCGACCTTAACTCCTCTTTGTTGTCGGATAGGGTTATTGCATTGATAACCCTAATGAGAATATGCGGTATCTCGTCCGCCCAATTGTAGATAATATTTTCAATCTCTGTCTTCATATCTCTGATAATTTAATGGTTCATACTTTATGCCGTTGCTTCCATTCTTCGGCTTATAAGACCTCGATTGGCATTGACAAGGTTTACTATCTGCTCGTGGTATTCCGTATTCTTGTTGCACACTCCACGACTTTGTACCACTTCCAAAGTTCTTAATGATACTTCAATGGTCTCTATTCGCTTGCCTTCAATGGTAGCCGAAAGGATAAGGGAGTCTTCCTTAAGGTAGTATGCATTAGAAAATACGCAATGGTGCATTGATACACCTTCTTCCAAATGCTCCTGCACGCTCTCCAATACGTGGACTTGGATTGTGCCGTCCGTAAAACAGATACCGAAAAACTTGGATTTGAGTTCCCTGAAACGCTTTTCGTCTTCCATTGCCTTCTGCTGCTTCTGTTCTATCTCCTCCCTTTCACGCACTCTGAGAAGTTCCTCGTGCCTGCGGTCGTGTTCGCCTTTAAGGTCTTTTGGGCATAAATATTTTGGATTATGAATATCCTTACCTAATCTTCTAAGTGTATCTACATAATCACTCCAAAGGGAAATATCTGTAATATCATAGCCCTTACGAACTGCAATTTTGTAGGACTGCCATAGTTCCTTAAAAGCCCTCTTATTGCCAAGAAAGTAACGTAAATGGTCTGTGCTACCTGCCTTTAGCAATGTTTCCACACGGCTGTCTGTAAGCAATGCAGGAATAAACTGGGTAGGCACGATGCCATAGAAATTATCCTTAAAACCATTTCTGCGAAGTATGTCTGTAACCTTGAACTTCGGATATATCGGTGAGTAGGCAATATGCTGATAGGCTTCATTATCGTTACGGATTGCCATAGGACTATAATAGGAAAAGGTATCAACATAGTGTCCCAATACCCTCTGTATGGCAACCACAGCTTTTCGTCCCTGCATATTCCACCAATATTGTCCAATCTCAATTATAGAAGTCTGTGCTTTGTAACCTTTCTCCATACCCACAACAAGTAGGAACATACGTAATACTTGAAACTCTCCACAAGTGGTAAGTAGGGTGAAATACTGCTTCTGCTGCAACTTGCGTTCGTAGGTTTCTTTGACCTGCAACTTTGCCCTGCAATGAGGGCAAGTGCAAGTTTCTCTATGTTTGTTTATTATCCAACTATGCCCACAATCCATACAGGTGGTGCGACCTTTTGGCAAGCGGTAGGCGAAGTGGTCTATGCACTCACGGAATGCCCACTTACTTTGTGTCGTGGTTATCGGGCGAAGATGCTTGCTTTGTTCCAAAACTGCCTTTTCAAATTTGTTTCTCGGTTTCATAGGCTTAAAAATCGAATAGTGATGGTTGTACTTGGGTTGCTATGTTCTCGGTTTTTTTCACTCGTGCGTTACGGCTCTGTAACTTGGCAAGTTCCTCACGCTGATATTGCTTAATGGCTTCCTGCCTTGCTTCGGTTTTTTCTTCTTCCGTTAGTTCCACAACGTGATTAACGGCAACTTGGCAGGAAACAGCCTTGCCGACCTCTATATCGTCCTCATCGTAGTAGTGAACAGCCATAGAGAAGATTTCATCATCATCAAAGCCATTGCAACCGCTTTTCTGCACTTCATTAAGAATGTAGGTGATGCACTCCTCGATATTCTTGTTAGGTTTCATCAAGTTAGGGGCAAACAATGGGTCTGCCATAGCACGCTGATTGAGATACTCGGCTATTGTCCGTGTAAAATGTTCTGTACCTTTCATATTGCTTAGTATTTTGGGATTTCTACTATCTGATTGATGCGCTCATATAGGTAGGCTCTTAGGCTTGTTCTGTCGGGTGCGTAATACTCTGTCCATTGTCCGTACTGATTGACAAGGTATTTCTTCAGCACATCGAAGAAGTCAAAGCGATAGCCTTGTAGGGGAACGGCAGTACGGAAATAGGTGTTTGAGTTCACTGTATCACATAGCCAATTCTTTTCTTCACGGCTCATCATTTCGCCACGATAGAGTTTCATACGCAGGAGATATACTTTGCTATTACAAAGGCTCTCCAACGGGGGAACGTCCCATTGTACAAACTTAATTGCCAACACTTGCTCACTTTTTTCAGCCGTAGGGTTAATGCGGTAATGAGAGGAGGAGCTATATCCTTTTCTGTTCATCGAAGATGTTGTATTTACTTTTTGCTTATCCATAGCGACATTTTTTTTATGCGTCCAAAGATCGGAGTATGCTGATTCCTTTTTGTAGCAAAATAGAGGTAGCGGGGCAGGCTTACACAAGGTTTTGTCGGAAAATACTACCCGTAGGTGTGGAGATTTTCCAGACAAACCAAGCGGCACAGACCTTTTGAAAGCCACATGCCCCGTACTACCTTTGCGGATAAAAAGGGAACAGCATCCGTCTTCTTGTCATCGCATATCGTGGAGCATTGGAAAAGAAGCAAAAGTGCAACGCTCGTAGTGGGAAATAGAAAAGGTGGCTATCTCAAAATGCGAGATAACCACCTGATGAAATAACATGAAAGGTTTTACAGAGCTGTGCTTCTCAAAGCACGCATAGCAGGATGGCACAGAGAATAGCCAACCAAAATAGAATGCTCAGCAGCGCAAATGTTACTTTTAGAATTACCCTGACTATAAAGCGTAGTATCAGAAAACCTGCAATGACTGACACGACAGTTACGACTTGCGGCGTTACCATCTTCGAGATAAGCCAAATGGCACCGATAACGATAGAAAGCAGGATAGCGAGTTCGATGAAGCGTGTCCAACCGAAGCGGCGGACTTGCTTGGGAGAAATCGGCTGCTGCTTGATATTATCGGTTTTATTCGATGCGTCTGCCTTGATGAAGGCTGGTGTGTGGACATCTTGATTCATGATGATTGTATTCATAATCGGAGCTTTTTACGTTAGAATGCGCTTAAAAGTCTTATAAGGAGGAAGCGAGGTATAGACAAAGGAACGACTGAGCACTACAAGGGTGTCGCCATGCGAAGCGATGTCCGTAAATTTCTCCTCATCCTCCAGTGACATATTCACCTTATACCATTTGTTATGCACTCCATAGCGATAAAGCCCGAAAGGTGAGACTGCAAATATCCTTCCATTATCAAGCCTTATGACATTTTTGATTTGCCTATAGTCGGCACCTTCTGACAACCCCTCATTGAAATCCTTGAAGTAGGAAGCCTTGGAGTCGGTAAGCCAGATGCCACCATTGCCATAAAGCAACAGTTGGCGACAAGAATCCACATTCCTCATGGAATCTACCATTAAATCCTTGCCAATGTCAAGCGTGCCTCGTAGCAAACCGCCATTCCATTTCTGAAACTCATAACGACTTGGCAGGTACTTCCTGCTCACGTTCACATCCTTGATGAGTGAACGATGATTGAGCAGGATGCCTGACACGCAGAACATCAGCATGAAGAAGCTCAAGCCGATACCAAGCCATTTATGTTGTTTTCTCCAAGTTCCTTTCTTCATTGATTTCCTTATCTGATTATCTATCTTATTTCTTTTCTTTCTTCGCCCTCGCATCCTTGACAATCTTTCCTGCCAAGAAACAAAGTTCTATCACCATTATCACCCAATGCCAAGGATATTCGCTCGGATGTGCAATGAGCTTCCCGATGATGCCCGTGCGATTAAATGCCTCTACCGCTATCCAGAACACGATGACCGTTGCCGTACCCATTCTGATGTTTGCTCCCCACGATTGCAAGTGGAGTTGCTTGCGAAATACGTATGGGGCGGAAAGCAAGGCACCGAAGGCTACACCGAAGGTGACTGGACTCTCACGACCAAACAATTGAGGATCGTAGAGGTTCATCAGCAGGAGATAGCAAGTCCAGAGCATTGTGTTGATTTCCATAAAGGTAACAATGCTGGTGTGGCGTGTCATCGGGCGAGCGGCGATGAGTCGCTTGTTCTTCCCCAAGAAGAGCGTCTGCCACCAGTTGAGGAAGTTGCAGGCATTTCGGGAACAGAAGATGTAGAGCAACATCACCATTGCCCACAAGCCAAAGGTGGCAGGGAGCAGAAGATATTCAGGTCGGCTCAACACCTCTCCCGTTGTGGGGTCAATCTCGGCATGTGTTCCCCAACGATGGGCATAATACATGAAGAGGAAATCCACCCAACCCGTCCAGTAGAACATGCCACCGATAAGTCCGAGCAAGGTTTGGCGAGTCTGTCCCTTGACGAAAACACCGACCACCACCATCACCAAGCCCACGAATCCCACAGCCATGCCAGCACCCAACAGTTGCGTGCCGTCGTAGTTGTCCTTCAATACTCGTGCCACCAAGTGAACCATTGGCATGCTTCCCAATATCACGCCCATCGACACGATGGATTTCCACCAATATAGTTTCTTGTTACTCATGGCTTTTCTTCTTGTGAGCTGCAAACATGATATAGACGAGCAATGCCACGAATGCCACGAGGATGCAAATCATCTGGGTTGTATACTTCTCCGGCTCAATCCAAATCTCCTTGAAAAAGTCAAGGCGACCAAGCACTTCCACAGGTACCCAGAACACGACAACCGTTGCGATAGCCATACGGATATTGGCTCCCCATGTGCTCAAACGCAACTGCTTTCGGAAGATGAAGAAACTACCTATCAGACAAGCTGCGGCAACAACCGAAGTTACAGGATGATGGTCACCGAGGAAGTTCTTGTCGTAGCAGAACATCAACAGGAGATAGCTTGTCCACAAAATCATGTTCAGTTCCATGAAAGTAACGATACTTGTATGATGCGTCATCGGACGGGCGGCAATCTCGTTCTTGCGTGAACGGAAGAGAACACGCTGCCACCAGTTGATGAAGTTACATCCGTTTTTGGTTGAGAAGATGTAGAACTTTCAAAATAGATTACAGTATACAAAACTTAAAAAGAGGTATTCCATACACCTTCAATTGCGGTCTTGCCAGTCTGCCGTAATGACGAAGAGAATACTGTATATAAACACGAGACAGCGATATGCCATGTTCTTTAGGCATATCGCTGTCTTGTCCTAACGATATGATGTGTCCACGTTATCACATCACTAATCAAATTTTGATAATCACACCAAAATTAGCCACGAATCCGTCGAGAGGTGCATAAATATCACGGAAAACGGGATTTGTGACGCTGCCGGTATAGATGGTGTCAAATCTTGTCTGGCGGCGGTCGGTGAAGTTCTCAAAGTTTGCATACACTGAGAATTTCTCCCAAATTTTCTGTACCATAAGGCCCATTGTCACATATCCTTTGCCATACATTCCATCGGTGAGTCGCTGACGGCTGGTATAGTAAAGTTCGTAGCCTATACGCCATGAATCCTCAACCTCATACATAAGCACTGAATTGAGACGGTGTTTAGGCGTCAGCGTCTTATCGTAGGTGTGACCGTCCTCTCTTACACGGGCATGGTTGAATGTATACCCGAGAAACAGGCTGAAGTCTGAATACTTGACTTTCAGATTTGTCTCTGCGCCAAGGCTGCGCATGTTTCCGTTGATATTGAAGAACTGGTAAAGCCCGTTGTGCAGGGGTCTCAGTTCAAGCGGGTGTCTCAGATAAGTGAAGAAGAAGAGCTGGTTAGCTGTAAAAATGACTCTGCCGTCCGCGATGCTTGTGCGGTAATTCACATCGGCCTGAGCCCCATAGCTTCGCTCTATGCTATTGACATCTTTGTCCACAGGGAGAATGTTTGCGAATTGAAGACGTTCGCTTTCCTCAGAGAATATTGTGGGTGGCTTATAGCCGAATCCTCCACCAATACGGGTCGAGAATTTGTCTGACAGTTTGAAAAGTGCCGATATGCGTGGAAGAACTATAAATCCATAGTCTTTGACATAATCGCCACGGAGTCCGGCTTCAAGAATCACCCGGTCAGATACGTTTGTGGTGTTGTTCACAAATATGCCATAGGTGTCGAGTGAATAGTCTCGGTCAAGATTGTTTGTGATTCTCTTTTCGTTGAACCGTTCGGTCCATACATTACCACCGACAATCCATTCAGAGATTTCTCCCGAATTAACGTATGAGATTTCACTGAATGTTGACCACTGGTCTCCATTAAAATTATATGTAGGAATGGTGATGTCTCGTTTGTAGAGTGTCGCGCTGTTCTTTACGTTAAGGCTGCTCTGATCATCAAATCTGTGCTTGAATGAGATTCGCGAGGAATAACGCTGTGATTTGTTCCGCTCAAAATATGGATGTCCCTCTGAATATCCGTGGCGTATGTATTCCATATCGCCTCCAAGACGGTTCTCGACCATTGACTCCAGTCCTATATTAAGGTTGGTGCTCTCTGTAAAGTACAGGAAAAGAGTGGGATTTACAGTAAACCTATCAAATTGAGGTATGGCAGTGAATCCCACATGCGAGGGATCATAAGCCCAGTTCCGATTGTAGGATGCGAAGACTGTGGTGCCGACTTTGCCAAAACGCTGTCCGAAGAAAGTGTTGACATCCAGCCCTTTTGCGGTTGTCCCGTTAAGCTGTATCTGAAAATCACGCTTTTCTGTGGGGGTCTTGGTTACAAGATTGACAAGACCTGCGATGGCGCCACCGCCATAGAGGGTACTTGAGGATCCTTTTATAATCTCGACCTGTCTCAGGTCAAGGGGCGGAGTCTGTAACATTCCGAGACCGGCAGCAGCTCCGGAAAAAACGGGAAAACCGTCACGGAGAATTTGGGTGTATTTACCGTCAAGACCCTGTATTTTTATCATGGCGTTGCCGGAGATGGCCGAAGTCTGCTGTGTCTGTATGCCAGTGCTTTCGCTGAGCAGCATTCTTATATCACCGGGCTTCATGACATTTTTCTCTTCAAGTTCCTCTGAACCGATAAATTCCACACGCGTCGGAATATTCCTGAAAGTGCGGGTGCCTCGGGTTGCAGAGATAACAACCTCTTTCAGCTTGTTGTCTTCGCCCTCTTCAAGTGTAATTGTTACATAGGGTTCGCCATCAGACAAAGGAAACACATAACTCTTTTCCTCTGTCTCATATCCAAGATAGCTGAACCTGATGGTTTGTGGACCATCGGGGATACCTGTGATTTCCACGAAACCGTCCTTGTCGGCTACATTTCCCAGTTGTGTCCCCTCCACAGTTGCGGACGCTCCTATTAGCGGTTCGCCGCTGTCTCCGTCTATGATTTTTGCCTTAAATGTGTTAAGCGCGGCTGCTGTCTGTGACAGAGATATTATCCATAAGAATATTAGTATTATAAAATGTCTCATTAAATTGTGTCCTTAATTATTGATGATGATTGAATAATAGATGCCGACGCCGATGAAGAGAATGGCCACGATGCGGTTGAACTGTTCTTCACTACAGCCTTGACAAGCGAAGCAAACTTCTGGTTGCAAGCGCATGCGCTTACCAACATTTTGATCTGTTTCATAATTTTTGTGCCTCCTCTTAACTCTCCCCGAGGGATGAGAACCGTAACAAGGCTTGGGTTGTATTATTAATAATGTTTACAATTCGCAAAACAACGAACGTATAGGTTTTTAAAAAAACTCGAAACTAATGACGAGGGTACAATTGGATCAAAGAGTGTGTTTGAGGATAAAGTGATTTACTTGCAGCAATCCTCCTTCTTCTCGCACAATTCCATGTTAAAGAACTCAGAGAAGAGCTGCTGAGCATACGCCCAGTTCTCACGGTTCATGCAATACTTCACTTTAGGCGTTTCAATCTCACCCTGTATTAATCCTGCATCCTTCAATGCTGACAAATGCTGACTTACAGTAGCCTTAGCAATAGGCAACTCCTCATGAATGTCTCCAAAGTAGCAAGTGTTTTGCTTTGCTAGAAACTTCATGATAGCAATGCGAGCCGGATGTCCGAGAGCCTTGGCAAATCCTGCCAGTGTTTCCGTCTTTATACAGTATTTCTTTTCTGCCATAATAAGCGTTTGTTTAATTTTCTGGTCGCAAAATTACGAACAATATTTCAAACCGCCAAATTTACTTTCGTATTTTTTGCGAATATTTAACATTCCGTATCTTTTATCACGGCAAATAAAAACAATTGACAATTTATTCTAATTATTGCCAATCTTATTAATTGTCATGTTTTTTGACTAACAGTTGTGAATTTGCAAGAAGGAGAACAAACACTCATCAAATATCAAATATAATCAGACCGCATTCATCAACATATCAAATTACACATACTGTCCTTTTAAAATGTTACTTATATGTTACTATAAAATATAATAAACAAGTGTAAGCAGCATATAATCATTATGTTAATATAATGCCATAGGGTAATAGCCTAGTTTGGAAACCTCATTGTTACTTCACCAATCAGGTTAAGAAACTAAACTAGCGTTTCACGAATCTGGTTAAACCACAGGGGTAAAACGCCACCCTGGTTTATTACAAAAAGGTATAGCAAATCACTATACACTTAACTCATTTTCATGAGGCGGTGTTTCGCAGGTCCATACAAAAGTGTTGTATTGGTACCAAACTTTAAGCCACAAATTCCTTCTTAACTCCCTGGACAGTGCTTATACCTTTTCCCGTGAGTTTTGCAACATCACGGATGGCATACCCCTTGTTCAGAAGGTTGATGACCTCTCTATATTCTTCCCTCTTTTTATCCTGGGACTTGGTGGAACCTGTAGGTCTGCCGAGTTTTCCACCTTTCTCGACATACTGCTTTCTACCAGAGTTCAGCCGGAATGAGATATTATCACGTTCCAACTGAGCACAGGTGGAAAGGGTCGCTATCATGACAGGAGCAAACAAAGATGGTTTGCTTCCTTGTCAAGAAGCATGAACTGCTCCTTTTGGATATAAAGGTGGATGCCACAGTCAAGCAAATCCTTGACAGAGGCAAGAACCTCAAACGCATTCCTGCCCAATCTCGACAATTCGCTGACGAGAAGGACATCAATACGATTTTCCTTGCAATACTTAATCGCCTCACACAATACAGGTCGCTCATCATTCTTTTTCGCACCAGAGATGTGTTCCTCGAATACCTTGCGGACTTCCATCTTTTGATATACAGCATAGTCCGTCAAGTCCTTGACCTGACGATCTGTGCTCTGTCTGTCACCGATACTGCTGACGCGAGCGTATATGACTACCGTTTTAGTTCTCATTTTAATCAAAGACTTGATTGAACACCGATTTACCAGTGTTCAGTTATCTGTTCAAGACTTTTTTGAACACAAACTTAATTTGAACACAAACCATCAACCAAAGAAACCACTAACAAGGTTGACTGCATCGACCTTTGTGTTCATCACCACATCTGCATAGATCTCAGTTGTGTGAACGTTGGTGTGACCAAGCAACTTACTTGTAGTGAAGATGTCAGCACCAGCCGTAATGGTAAGAGTTGCGAATGTGTGTCGGGTGCAATGCAACATCTTCAATTATCAATCTCCTATTTTGTAGTAAGACTAATTGTTCAATATATATCAGTTGTTTGTCGTAGCTCATATATCCAAATAAAAAGTAAAGCCTCATCTTAGTACACATCGTTGAGAGGAGTGGTGGGATTTATAGCTATAAAAATGTGGCTTTAATTCGCCTTCTCCAAATATTTTCTAAGAAACCAGCTTATCAGGTAGAGAATTTTACGCAAAAGTTCTAAATTCCATAAATTTCTCCTAGATAGTCATGGGATATTTAGAAAAATATCGTATCTTTGTCCCCGAATTGAGGCGTTCTTTGCATATTGCAAAATACAGAAACGAGCAGAAGTCCGCTCGTTTCCATATTGTTACCTATATAATATAGGCAAACGCCCAACTTCTTGATTTTCAATCAAAGTCCAATTTAGAGCGAGTTAAATAGTTCAAGAGCAATAACAAGATGCTCTGGCTACACAAAGACAAGTGTTTGTACAAACTCTTGGCGTGTGGAGTGGAGCGTTTATCTTGGCTCTTGACACTACAAAAGCTCCCGATGGTGTTACATCAAGTCATGTTCTCACTATCGACAGTTGGCAGACCATTAACCTCGATGATCAGAACGATTGTTCCTGTCAGTTCGGTGTAGAGTTTATCGTACTCAGGACTCGCCCCAAAGTCGTCTGTCAGTTCATACTTGTCGAAAACGCTTTGCACAGCCTTATTCTTCAGAAGCATTGGTGCTAGTCTTTCAGGAAGAGGAGAAGGAAGTTCTTTCTCGAACTCATCCTCTAAGACAGACACAAGCGTGTCGTACTTGGAGAAATGCAGTCCTTGATACAGAACTTCGCTTGCCATTACCTCCGCCTCCGGGTGAGAAAAACCTTGTGCTACAGCATCGCAGTAAGCTGTCAATGCTTCGTCTGCGCGAGCAGTTACAAACGTATTTTCATTCACTCTCTCTGGATAATGCTCTCCGAGATACGCTTCCAACTTCAAACGGAAGTAAGAAAGCTCTTTCTTTGTTGTTGTCATAATCTTCTTGGTTTAGGGTTGTACATTATTTTGAGTTGATGCCCATAGCAACATTGAACTTATCTAACTTGCCCGCCAACTGTTCCATATCGTGTTCTATCTTCTTATTGGTTATACGGGCATAAATTTGTGTCGTTTTAATGTTGGTATGTCCCAACATCTTCGACACACTTTCCATAGGAACGCCCTTGCTGAGCGACATGGTCGCAAATGTATGCCGGGCAAGATGGAAGGTCAGATTCTTCTTGACACCGCAAAGGTCGGCAATTTCTTTTAAATATGCGTTGGTTTTCTGATTCGTTAGGATGGGAAATAGTTTGCCGTCCCGATAGGTCTTATGACTGTACTTGGCAATGATACTCTTGGGAATGTCAAGCAATAAAACATTTGTCTCCACACTTGTTTTCTGTCTCTTGGTCATAATCCACTGCTTATCATCAAGTGTTACGATATTGTCCGGTGTGAGATTGGAAACATCAATATATGCCAGACCTGTGAAACATGAAAAGATGAAAACATCCCTTACTAACTCCAAGCGTTGAATAGCAAAATCCTTGTTGGCTATCTTCATAATTTCCTCATCCGTGAGAAAACCACGGTTTACCGGCTCCAAGTGGAAACGATGATTGAGGAATGGGTCGTGAAGAAGATAGCCACGCTTTTGCGCATAGATGGTCACGGTTTTCAGTGCCTTCAATTTCTTGACTGATGTGTTATAGGCACACCCAGCCGCCGTACTCAGGTACAGCTCAAAGTCCTGTACTACGGATGGCGTGAACTCTGCCAGTCCAATATCTTTCTTCCCATACTTATAGATAAGGAATTCTGCGAAATGCCTTCTTAAAACGCTGTACTTTTGCAGGCTGTCCTTGCTGATGGTATGTCCGACACGCTGTCTGACATCTTCGTTGAACTTGTCGAATATAGGGAGAAAGGTCGTGTACTCCCTGTCTTTCCCGACAAAGAATGAGCGGATTTTATCCAATGACAAGGATTCATCATCCTCGAATTTGTGGTAAATGTTATTCAGCATTGTGGAAATGGAGTCCAATGCGGCATTAGCGGATAAGGCTTCTGCCGTCCGACCTTTGAGCCTGCTGGTAGTGTTATTCCACAGCGACTTGTCCACGAATATTTTCGTAGATCCGAAATTAGCCATCTCTCCGTTAAGGAATACTCGGAGCATTACAGGCGACTTTCCTTCTTTGTTCTCATAGTTTGAACGTAGGTAGAAGGACACCTTGAAATTTGTTCTCATAATGCATCATTCTTTTGTGTAGCACTCGGCTGCAAAGTTAATACTTAATACATTGAAAAAGAAAGAGTTGATGCCGTCAATATGGTATTCAAAATCCCGTCACTGCTACATTTTTTGCTACTGCAATTTTTGTGTAGCAGTAAGTGTAGCAGAAATTGACCGAAAGATGACTGTCAAAATATAGGGTTATGCCGTCAGGCTATGGAGGTATATACAAAGAAAAATCGTTGTAAAACCTTGATTTTACAACGATTAGCTAATTTTTGAAGGCTAAATTGACAACCCTTGTGAAGTCCTTTTGAAGCCTATTAGCGGAGAGAGAGGGATTCGAACCCCCGGTACCTCTCGGTACGGCGGTTTTCAAGACCGCTGTAATCGACCACTCTACCATCTCTCCTTAATATAAATGGCCTTCGTGGTAAGGCGGTGCAAAGGTAACATTTTTTTTTGATTTGGCAAACGATGTTCGAAGTTTTATAAACAAAGTTACCGAAATATTAAAAAATATACCTTAGAAGGCACCACTTAATGGGGGATAGATGGGTTAAAGATGGCTTAAAGTGGCTTAGAGATGGGTTAAAGCGGGTATGAGAATGGGTTAGAGATGTCTTAAAGCGGGTACGAGAATGGGTTAGAGATGTCTTAAAGTGGGTTAGAGAAAGGGGTAGAGATGGCTTAAAGTGGCGTAGAGATGGCGTAGTGATGCGGTAGAGATGGCTTAGAGATGAAACCGATACTTCTTCGTGGCGCGCTGTGGAACCATCGAGCCATAGCTGCCCGATATTCCGCCAGGAGCCATTCCCGAATATTGTTGCCACCGCTTACCGATTCGTTCCACATAATCTACGGTTTCGCTGCCACGCATATAGCCGTTTTTAACAACTGGGTCGTTATAGAATTGTGGAGTGCTTAGGCGTAAAACGAAAGGTGCCACATCTTCCCATCGTTGTGGGTTTTGTCCGTACTTGCGCGCCAAAGCCATTGCATCGCGCACATGACCAGCACCACCATTATAACTGGCCAACACAAAGCGTATGCGCTCCATGCGGTCGCCAATGTCGTTGAACTTCCCATCAAGCTCCCTGATAAGCCTTGTAGCTGCCGCGACATTGGGTTCAGGTTCGTGCACTTGACTGGTAGGCAGCCCTAAATGAGCAGCCGTGCCGGGCATTATCTGCATCAATCCCCTTGCACCTGCCCACGAATGAGCCTGCGGGTCGAACGTAGATTCCTGATAACATTGTGCTGCTAACAACCGCCAATCCCAACGGGCGGTTGGCGCATACTTTTGGAAAAGATGGTCGTATTGTGATATAACGCCCGCCTTTCGGTCCAGCATGGGTGAATAAACATGGCGCGTTATGCTGCGCGACGAAAGCGCGAACCGCTCTTCGGCCTTAATCTTTGCTAGCAATGCAGGCTTAAACCACCTGTTCAGGGTGTCGGCCAAGGCCTCGTTTCCCTCCTGGACCGCCCACTGCCCGTCGCCCGATTCCGACGACGCCCCGCAAAAGTCCACCCCCCCAACCTTCTTGGGCAAGAAGAAAGCCACCAAATCGCCATCGCCATTTTTCAATCGCGCCACCATGTCGGTCGTATCTTTGCACACTTCCACCCTAAGCGAAACACCTAATGCCTTAGCAAAACGCTCGCAAAGCAGGTACTGCAAGCCCATCCCACGACCGCGATAGTCGTAGTAATTCTCTGGCCCAGTAAGGGTGAGCATGATGAGTTCGCCGTTATGGATGATGTCGTTGAGCGAAAATCCGCTTCCGGCCGTAGTCGCACTATCGGCACCAAGCGTCGTTCCCCATGGGGTTTCCACGGGTTGGTTTTGTTTCTTATGGTTGCAAGCCACTAGGCCAACAACCATCAGCATGATGAAGGATAGGCGAAAGAAGGTGTTCACATTCTTGTTTTTTGGGCGAATACGGGGTTTACATTATAGGCATGCGAGGGTATTAGCATGTCACGGCAAAGTTGTTATTAGTGGTGTTCGGGTACGATGGCGAAGAAAACAAAGTCTTCCGTGCCGTTGTTTTCAAAATAATGGGCATGTCCCATAGGGCAATAATGCACCTGTCCGGGCAAGAGCGTTTCTTTTTCGCCGTCGCAATAAAACGTTCCTTCACCGCTCAACGCAAACACCACCTCACAATTTTCTTCGTGCTTGTGCAGTCCGCTTGCTGCTCCCGGCTTCAATACGTTGCGCATAATGCGGCACTTGTCGTCTACAAAGGCGCGCATGAACATTTCTCCATGTCCACCCTTAAAACCAACTATCTTGGTTTCTTCCAAATTATTCAAGTCGATGTGCATAACCTTTTCTTTGTTTGTGTCGTGCAAAGATAGCAAAAAAAGAGGACACTCCCTTATAGGTGGTGTCCTCTTTTATATAATACATGCCCTGTTAAGCGGGCATTATCGGCCTAATGCCACAGCTTGCATCAAAGCTACCGGCTTAGAACGTAACGCGCAAACCAATCTGTGCGTGCCAACGGCTGGCCACATCGCTAACAAATGGCGTATTGTCGAAGTACTGGAACGATGCCACCTTCGTGTCGGGTGCGCCACCATCTTCAACGCCCTGAACCTGCAACTTGTTGATGTTGTAAACCGAGCCATAAGTTGTGCCCCAGTTCTTGTTAAGCAAGTTAGCCACGTTAAGAATGTCGAACACCAACTCAATCTTGCTGCCACGTTCCTTCAAATAATAGAAGTCTTGCGAGATGTGCAGGTCGAAGCGGTTTTCCCAAGGTGTAAGATGCGAGTTGCGCTCAGCATATTGTCCGCGATGCTTGCTTGCATAGCTGTCGCCTTCAATCCATTTTTCAAACTGCGCCTTTTGCTCATCTGCTGTTGCCACAACATTCTTGTTCTTATCTTTTTTGTCGACGAACTTCATGTTAGCCAGTTCGTCTTTTGTTGGGATATACAACAAGGTGTTACCTTTGCGATAGTCGCCATTAAACGATTCGTTTTGGCTGTCGCTCATGGTCAAGCTATAACGTTGTCCGCTCGACCCGTTGTAAGTAAGCCCAACATGCGTTTGCCAACGTCCATTTCCATAGCGTTTGCTGTTATAATTGGCCGTAATAACAAGGCGATGGGGTATGTCGAACATCGAAGTTGCCAATACAGGTTCGTTAGGGTCTACACTATAATAAAAGCCCCAGTTTGAAAGAGCGATAGACGACGTTCCATCATTTACCGAATACGAACGACCAAACGTATAGTTCGCCATGAGGTCGAGACCGAACTTAAACGATTTCTCAACCTGGGCACTTACCGAATAACTATAACCCTTGTTCGTATTCTTCATGTTAACAATACTGCTATAACTGCCTGGCTTGCTAGTGTAGAAAATAGTAGACGATTTTTCTGCACCTTCTACCGCGTATACGCGCTTGCCTTCGTTTACAAGTGCCAGGTTCTCAAACCAAACATTGTTGAGGTTTCGCGAGTAAAGTCCTTCCAGGGTAAACTTCATGTCCCAAGGCAGTTGTTGTTCCCAAGCCAAGTTGGCACGGAACACCTGTGGGAACTTGAAATCGCGAGCCACCGTTGCAATATTAGGTTTCACAGGAACGGCATTAAGCCCAGGGGCATGTGCTGCCCCTTCTGCATCATTCTTAAATGTTTCGAATGAAGGAGCAAGAGCACCCGTTTTTGAGTTTGCACGAATAGACACGCCTTTCTGTTCTATACCCGTGTTGGCCCAAGCGTTTTCAATCCAAACGAAGGGTGCACGTCCATTAAACACACCTAGTCCACCACGTAACATCGTCTTATGAGTCTCGTCTGTGTACCAACGGAAACCGAAACGAGGCGAGAACATCAGCACCGAATTTGGCTTACGGCCCACAACTGCATCGTGCTTCGTAGAGAAATCGCTGGCATTAAATTCCTTGTTTGTAGATGGGCTGTTGACGTAGTATGGGATGTCGAGACGCACGCCATAAGTAAATTGCAGCAGCGTGTTCAAGTCCCATTTGTCTTGAACATAAAAGCCTACTTGCCCGCTTTTAAAGGGCGTTTTCCATTCTCTTGTGCCTGTAATGTTCGTATCTGCGTAGTTCCAAGTAAACTCGCTAGCCTTATCGGTCATAAAGGCCGTGATGCCGCCTATATCTTTGCTGCCGTACGAATATCGTCCTGTAAAGGCCTGCATAAACGAGTTCTTCATGTCGTACAGCTCGTTATGCGTACCAAAGGTGATGTTGTGGTTGCCCAGATACCAAGAAAGGTTGTCTTCAAACACCCAGATATTCTGTTCTAGGGCGTTCAATCCCGAAGAATATTCTGTTCCGATATTGATGTTATTGTCTCCTGCCGCTTGAACACCCGTTACAGGGTCGTATGCGCCTGCCTTGCTTATATAAACGCCGGGAGCGCGGTAAGGTATGTCGCGGCGGTCGCGTACTATCGTCAATCCCACGCGCAACTCGTTATAAAGCGAACGGCTAAGGTGCGAGTTAAGTTCGGCCACGAAAGAGTGCATGTTGTTTATGCGCTTATAACCGCTGTTTACGAAGTTGTAAGTGTTGTAGCTCGAGCTGATTTCATCTTTATACGAGTCGTTAAACTGGTAGCGCAACGAGAACTTGTTGTTGCTGTTGATGTTCCAGTCGATGCGGCTCATTAGCGAGAATGCGCCCGAAGTGATGTCGGGGCGGCCATAATCTTCCCTTATTCCCGTTATCGTTTCGTATCTGTCGGCTATGGCCTTGGCCATGTCCAAGGTCATAAAATAGCCTGGGGCACCAGCGTAGTACGTTGCAGGATAAGTGTTTTTCTTATACTCGGCACTTGCAAAGAAGAAAAGTTTGTCTTTCACGATGGGGCCGCCAAAGGTTGCACCAAAAGTCTTGGTAGACTCGTTTTGGTATTTCTCTTTAAGGCCTGTGTTTTGGTTCCATTGGCCATAGAGGTTCTCATCCGTGTAGTAGGTGTAGGCCGTGGCTTTAAACACGTTGGTTCCCGATTTGGTAATGGCGTTGATTGCACCGCCTGTAAATCCGCTTTGACGAATGTCGAAAGGCGAGGCCACCACCTGTATCTGCTCAACGGCGTCTAGGGCAATGGGGTTGGCGTTGGTTTGGTTGCCAATTGTTCCGCCGCTCGACAAGCCGAACACGTCGTTGCTCACCATACCGTCTATTTGGAACGAGTTATAGCGGTTGTTCGCTCCTGCAATGGTGATACCGCCTTTCTTGTTGGCTTTCACCAGTGGCGACAGCGTTGCCACATCGTAAATGTTGCGGTTAACGGTGGGCGTGTTGTCTATTTGTGTCTTCGAGAATTGTGTCGAAGCACCTGTTGTGCCAACGCCGGCCTTGCCCGTAACAGTTACTTCGCCCAGTAACTTAGCGTCTTCTTTCAAGTCGGCGTTAAATACGCTTGCTTCGCCGAGAGCCAAATGAATGTTCTCGACCACTTCGTCTTTGTATCCCACGTACGAGATGGTGATGGTGTAGGGGCCACCCACGCGCATACCCTGAATGGAGTAGCGGCCTTTCTCGTTGGTTATGCCGTTGTAGCGAGTTCCTGAGGGGTTGTGTACAGCCACCACAGTGGCCCCAATAACCTCTTCACCGCCAGCAACAACCTTTCCGTTGATACCCGATGTTGTAACCTGAGCCATGAGGGGGGATGTGAGGAACATCACAATGGCGAACAGAAAAAACAATCTTTTTTGCATAGTGATTACAAAAATTAATTAATAAGAAAACTTTTTATAACCCCTCGCGGAATTATATTATACTGCAAATTTAATTCTTTTTTTGAGAAGTAGAAAGCGTTGTAAAGGAAATGTTGCTGCGCACAATAAAATATTTCGTGCGCACAGAATTTGGCCGCAAGAAATACCTGTAAACGGAAAAAAGAAACGCCTTAACGTTTCTTCTGCCTTATATATAACTATCAAAATAATCCTGAATAAGTTGGCTAGACGCCATGAGCGGTAAACGAGGCTCGAACTCGCGACCCCCAGCTTGGGAAGCTAGTGCTCTACCAACTGAGCTATTACCGCATTTGAGCCGATACCCGGACTCGAACCGGGGACCTATTCATTACGAATGAATTGCTCTACCAACTGAGCCATATCGGCCTTTCCCTGCTTATTGCTAATGGGGCATTGTCTCAAATGCGGTGCAAAGGTAGTTGTTTTTTCGATAAGCACCAAATGTTTTGCCGATTTTATTCGGCCGAAATGGAGAAATATCTTCCCAAACCCCATCGTTCCACTACCATACATATACGCCAATCCCTAGTTGCCATATAAAATAGCGGTGTGTCGGGTGGCAAGGGGGACACGTTGCAAGATGGGACGGACTGGGGACTTTGCACAAGCTCCGGACTTCGGTTACTGCGTGTCACAAAACACATATTATTTAGGATATAAACTGCATGCCCTCTGTGAGTTAACAGGTGTTATCCACTCATATGACCTGTCCAAGGCAAGCATACCTGACCTCGACTACATGAAGGATGTGAAATTGTCTTATCATGACTGCAGCATCTACGGGGACAAAGGATATATAGGAGCTGACGTTCAACTTGACCTGTTCGAAACCGCACATATAAGACTCGAATGCCCGTATCGGGTGAACCAAAAGAATTGGAAACCGACTTTCATTCCACTTGCTCATATTAGGGTTGTTACGTGTTGTTGAAAGCTTTGCTCGAGAAATGCGATAACACTATCCGACAACAAAGAGGAATTAAGGTCGGCTATCAACAAAATAGCAAAAGAAACGGAGCTTGATAAGTTCTTTGCCTATGGCTATGGTGCGCATCATTTTTGGCTCAAACACCGCAGATTATCCAATGGAGAGCCAAAGGAATACTGATGATTAAAGGTTGAATTTTAAGATTATGAAGAAATAAGTTTACAGAGTACAGAAGCAATACATCTTTAAAGGAGTGTTTGATGTGGTTGCAGAGAACAAGGAAGAAGCACGGCAAAAGGTTCTGAAGATTGTGGGTTGGTGATGAGTGGAAGCATTCATAGCGCTTTGCCTGATGATGAATAAACAGGATGTTTGACATTCATCCGAATAAATGGATAGGCAGAATAACGAAAGTGTAGAAACACCACCTTGAATAAAACTAAGAGCCACGCAAACTGAAAACTTGCGTGGCTTCTTCTCTCTTTCTTTGAACAAACAGGCGACCAAAGAAAAGAAGCAAAAGAAAATCGCATTCAATTTTATAAAAATTACGAGTAAAGATAACTATTGAGACGTCGCTCTACTTCCTCTTTTATGTGGCTTTCTTTTGTTTTCTTTTGCTTGAAATATTTGTTGCTTCCTTGTCCTATTGGAATGGCAGCACATACTAAAGTGAAAATCCAAAAGGAAATCTGCTTTATAAAGTCAATTCTACCAAGAATTAAAACAGCAATTATCAATGCAACACATATTAAAATAAATTGGAATATTCTTTTAGTCCATAATCTAATACAATTAGCTCTAAATTCTTTACGAACTTCTTTTTCGATTTGCAATCGCAATGCTTGTTCTCTTTTATCGGCAGAAGACTTAAAATGTTCTTTCTCTTTTCTTTCAGCTGATAACTCTTGCTTTGTTTTAGACAAATCCTCTACTATCTCAATTTTTGCACCTTGAATACTGCGAGTCATATTCATTGTAATTTGGTCGTCGGAGAAACCGAGTAATCTTTCTTGATGGATTTGATGGGCTATTTCTATAACTTTGTCAGAAGGTAATTTTGATATTTGTTCATTCTTTTCTAACATTATAGATAAATCTGCAACGGTAAAGGTATCGTTATTTGGTTGCAGTCCATCTCGTATCATATTGGCAAATAGTGATTTGTAGTCCTCATTAACAATGTGTGCATTCCCATTTAAAGCCAAAACATTAAGTAGGGATATTCAGTAAATATCTAACTAA
>NZ_KV815077.1:0-427 GCF_001814145.1 Prevotella sp. HMSC073D09
ATGGAAGAAATTGCACGACACTCAGATAAACCACTAGAGCCTTTACGCTTGAATCATATACCACGTCGTTTGACCGCCGTCTCGGCACCGTCCGAATACGTTCGCCACAGTTCTTGCATACCATCACATAGTGTCGGATTTCCTTGACTACGGGCTTCAGCTCTGGAATGGAAATAACCTGCGTCACATAATCAAGTACACGCTCTGCGTCTGCTAAAGATTCTCCGCAACGAGTGCAATAGTCAGGTGCGTCATCGATTATCTCGTCAGGTACGGAAGAGCAAGACAACTTATGCCCATCATGTCCCTTTTGTCCTCCCGGCTTCTTACCGCTTGGCTTACGGAGACTTCTTGTTCTTCTGACAACCTCATCCTTCATACGCTCCTTGCTTGGCGGAGTGCTGCTGTTATTAGAGTTCTTGTCAGG
>NZ_KV815078.1:0-21197 GCF_001814145.1 Prevotella sp. HMSC073D09
ATCGATTTTTTGCGGCAAGGTGCGCGGTTGGTGGACGAAAAGGGTAGTCATAATGTTAAAATTTCTGCTGAAAAGTTTACAGCGGTTGACGGGTAACCCAGTTGACGAATTAACGAGTTCACTCGTCAACTGGTCAGCTCGTTAACTGTTCAACTGGTCAACTGCTTAACTGGTCACCTCGTCTACTTGTTAACTGGTCACCTCGTTAACTGGCCAGCTCGTCAACTTGTCAACTGGTTAAATCGTTCGCCTTTTCGTGTTTTGACCTAAATACGTCCGTTTTTTGACATAAGAACATAAGAAACATAAGGAAGGCATCTTTACTTTTTTCCTCATGATGTGCCGCAGAGAAAATGCTTTCAACTTGTAAATAAAGAATTGATAAGGGCCTCTGCCAACTTACTTTTTGGGAGCATAACCGCGTTTTGACACAGACAAAGGGGGCGGAATTTCAGATTTTATCGTATCTTTGTTCAGTACTTCGTACACGGGCGGGAGCATGTATCTTGCCTTTACGGCACAATGATAATAAACTCCTCTCAGTTTGTAGAGATGTTAAAAGTCTAGGTGACCTCAAAGATTAAAGTAAGGACAACTTAAATATTAAAATTCAAGACGACGTCAACTCATCCATTTATCCACTCTCTAACTCGTCAACTCAATATGATTGAACACCAACTCATCGTATCTATTCTGCTGGTTGTAGCCATCTGTTTGTTGGTGATGGTTAGTCAACGCATCAAGGTGGCCTATCCCGTGATGCTTGTTTTGGGCGGCATAGCCCTGAGTTTCATTCCCGGCATGCCGCGTTTGCACATCAATCCCGACGTGATATTCCTTGTTTTCCTTCCGCCGATACTCTACGAAGCCGCCGTGACCAACTCGTGGAAAGAGCTTTGGCGGTGGCGGCGCATCATTGGTTCGTTCGCTTTTATCGTTGTGTTTATTACGGCTTTGGTTGTGGGGTATATTGCCAACACGTTCATTCCTGGGTTCTCTGTTGCCCTAGGTTTCTTGATTGGCGGCATCGTTTCGCCGCCCGATGCCGTGTCGGCTGCGGCCATCATGAAGTTTGTGAAAGTGCCGCGGCGCGTGTCGGCCGTGCTCGAAGGCGAAAGCTTGTTCAACGATGCCAGTTCGCTCATCATCGTTAAGTTCGCCCTTATCGCCATTGGCACGGGCCAATTTGTGTGGCATCAGGCGGCCGCATCGTTCGTTTGGATGGTTATTGGCGGTGCAGGTGTGGGCGTGCTGCTGTCGTATGTGCTTATCAAGCTGCACAAGTGGTTGCCAATGGACGAGAATATCGACACCATGTTCACCATCATCAGTCCCTACTTGATGTACATCTGTGCCGAAACGGTTGAGGCCTCGGGCGTGTTGGCCGTGGTTAGCGGCGGTTTGTATTTCAGTTATCGCCGAATACTCATCATCGGTTCGTCGTCTAGACTGCGGGCCGAGAACGTGTGGAACTTCCTCATTTTCTTGCTCAACGGGTTAGCTTTCCTTTTTATCGGACTAGACTTGCCCGAGATAATGGCTGGACTTAAAGCCGATGGCGTTAACCTTTGGACTGCAACAGCCTACGGATTGCTGATTACGGGCGCGCTGGTTGTTATACGTATGTGTGCCGCGTTTAGTGCCGTGTTCATCACCCGCTTTATGAGTAAGTTCATCACTGTGGCCGATTCGCGTTCGCAAGGAATGGCCGGCCCCTTGGTTTTAGGGTGGACGGGCATGCGCGGCGTAGTGTCGTTGGCGGCTGCTTTGGCCATACCGCTCTACGTACCGGGCACACAGACGCCTTTTCCCGAACGCAGCATGATGCTGTATATCACCTTTGTGGTGATTATGCTCACGCTGGTGTTCCAAGGTTTAACGCTGCCGATACTGCTTAAATGGGTGAAATTTCCCAACTACGACGACCATCTGCCGTACGAAGAGACGGAACGAATGATACGAATAGGTATGGCGCAGGCCAGCCTGGACTATCTTCGGCACAACAACAAGTGTGCGGATGTTACCCGTTCGGCCCTGTTGAACAGTCTGGTTGCGCATTGGAACGAGCAGTTGGAAACAGAAGGGTCGGCTACGCTGTACGATGACGAGTTGCGCAAGAACTATCATAACATCCTTAACGAACAGCGGTTGTGGCTGAACAAGTTGAATAACGAGAACGAGAGGGTGGACGAGGAGATTGTTCGCCACTTCATTCACCGCATTGACTTGGAAGAAGAGCGCCTGCTGAAAGAGTAAGGCGGCTTTTGGGTGTGCATGGTTGCGTTACGGCTTGCGGTGGTTGGCAGCTAGGCGTAAGGCAGTGCCGATGCCGTTGCGTGGGCAACGGAAGGGCGTGGGGAGCGCAATGCGTTCTCGGTAAAGGCGTTTCGGCCGTTTCGTTCGTGTAGGCCGCCCTTTTTAACTATTTTTCACCAGCACCCCATTGGTTGCTATTGCCAAAGCGGGTAATAATGTATAATTTTGTAGTTTGTAAGCTTACACATTATTTATATATAATACACAATACTTCGTATGAAAAAACTAGTGATTATTCGCCACGGCGAAAGCGAGTGGAACCAAAAGAACCTGTTTACGGGTTGGGTAGACGTGGAACTGTCTGAAAAGGGAAAGGCAGAGGCAAAACGCGCTGGCGAACTGATGAAAGAGGCCGGGCTTGACTTCGATGTGTGCTACACGTCGTACCTGAAACGCGCCATCAACACGCAACAGATTGCGCTTAAGGTGATGGAACGCGAGTGGTTGCCCGTAATTAAGTCGTGGAGACTGAACGAACGCCACTATGGAGCACTCTCTGGCCTCAACAAGAAAGAGACGGCAGAGAAGTATGGCGACGAGCAAGTGCACATCTGGCGCAGAAGTTTTGACGTTCGTCCGCCCCAAATGGAAGAGGATAACGTTTACTCGGCCCGTAAGAACCCTGCTTATCGCGACGTTCCCGTTGAGGATGTGCCCATGTGCGAGAGCCTTAAAGACACTATCGCTCGTACCGTTCCTTACTTCGAAAACGAGATTAAGCCTCTGGTGATGGAAGGAAAACGCGTGTTTATCGCGGCTCATGGCAATTCGCTGCGTTCGCTCATTAAGTATTTCGAGAACATCTCCGACGAGGATATCATCAACGTTGAAATTCCCACAGGTACGCCACTGGTTTACGAATTCGACGACGACTTTAAGGTAACCAACAAGTATTACTTGAAGTAATTTGAGAAAACAACTGAGCTAGGTGTACGGCTAACGCCATCGGCAAGCCTAGCCCATAAAAAACTGCACCCCAACCTGCTCTTAGTAAGGTTGGGGTGCAGCTTTTAAGGCATCGCCTATCAACGCGTTCGTCATTGGTTTTGATTGTCGGTGTGCTCTTCGCTGAAAGCGGCAGCTTCGGCCGCGGCGATGATTTCTTCGCGCGACTGTTGGCGAGCCGTGATATGGCTGAGGTCGAATTCGGGGTCGTCGTCAAAGTCAAGCGTCTCTGTGCTTAGCTCTTCAGGTTCCCGTTCTGCATACAGGCGTTGTCGTTTTCCCTTTGGCTCGTCTTTGGGTTTGTCGTCCCTAAACACCTCCATCGGCTTTTCTTCCGCCTTTTCGTTCGTTCGTCTTTCTTGTTTCTTGGTTTTTTCTTCGGCACTGCTTGGCACTTCGGGCTTGTCTGTCACCTTATCGCGTTGCGCATCATTGCGTGTCTTACGTTCGTTAGCACGCTCCGCCTTCTTTTCTGCGGTGCGTTCTTCCGGGCGTTCGTTGGTGCGTTGGGTGGCCGAACGTTCTGCCTGTTCGGCTGTTGGCAGGTTGGCTTTCGGCTTGTTGGCCTCGTTTGCCGTTTCCTTTACCGATGCCTTTGCCAACTCTTTTGGTGCCGATTGCGGTCCGTTTGCGGGTTTTACGGGCAGCAGTTGTGTTGTTGCGGCCTTGTCGTTGCCCTCTGCGTTGCCCTCGTTCTTAGTTCGTTCGGCCTTGGCAGCAAACACACGGTCGATGAATTGCGGCTCTTTTTTCAGCCTTTCGAGCGTAAGTTTCGATGCCAACTGCTGACTTTCCTTCTTGCTGTACCCTCGGCCGTTGCATCCTTCAACGCCTTCCAGGTGAACGCAGAAAAGGAAGAAGGGACTGCCATTTTTGTCCTTGCCCTGCTCTTTTACGATAAAGTCGAGTTTTACGCGGTTTTTCTGGCTCCATTCAATAAGCTTACTCTTAAAGTTCACCTCCTTGTAAGCCACCTTATCAATGTTAATCATCTTGGCTAAGATGCGCTTTTCCATGAATCGCATGCAGCTGGAATAGCCGCGATCAAGATAGATGGCTCCCACCAGTGCCTCGAAAGCGTTGCCGCCCATGTAGCTGTTGTGCGATGAAGTGTGGCCAGAGGACAGTACCAACCTGCTGATACCCATCTCTTGCGCCAACCTGTTAAGCGTTTCGCGCTGTACTAGTTTACTTCGTGTGTTGGTAAGAAAGCCCTCCCTTTTGCCGGGGAAGTGTCGGTAAACAATGTCGCCCACGATGGCGTCGAGTATGGCATCGCCCAGAAATTCAAGCCTTTCGTTGTTTACAGGCTTGCCGTTTGCCCCCCGTCGCATTACGCTTTTGTGCATCAGGGCGAGCTTATAGTAGCTAATGTTTCGCGGATAAAACCCAAGAATCTCAAATAAAGACGAGTAAAGCTCCTTTTCCTTACGGAAAGGGAGCCTCACCCTGTCGATAAGATTACTCAGCATACTTCTTGAAGATAACACAAGCGTTATGTCCGCCAAAGCCAAAGGTGTTGCTCAGTGCGGCACGCACCTCGCGCTTTTGTGCCTTGTTGAACGTGAAGTTGAGGTTGTAATCAATGTTCTCGTCCACGTCGTCGTCGGCGTGGTTGATGGTTGGGGGTATGATGTCGTTCTGCACGGCCAACACCGTGGCCATGGCCTCTACTGCACCAGCAGCTCCGAGCAAGTGTCCCGTCATTGATTTGGTTGAGCTGATGTTGAGTTTATAGGCTGCATCGCCGAACAGTTCCTTGATGGCCTTTGCCTCCGAGATGTCGCCCACAGGTGTCGACGTGCCGTGCACGTTGATGTAGTCGATGTCTTCGGGTTTCAGTCCGGCGTCTTCCATTGCGTTTTGCATCACCAGTTTGGCGCCTAGGCCTTCGGGGTGGCTGGCCGTGATGTGGTGTGCGTCGGCACTTGCGCCCTCGCCAACCATCTCTGCGTAAATCTTAGCTCCGCGAGCCTTAGCGTGTTCCAGTTCTTCCAGTACCAGGCAGCCAGCTCCTTCGCCCATAACAAAACCGTCGCGACTTTTGCTGAACGGGCGCGAAGCGTGTTCGGGGTCGTCGTTGCGGGTGGATAGCGCGTGCATGGCGTTAAATCCGCCTACGCCACAGCCGCATATTGCAGCCTCGGCACCACCGCTGACGATGACGTTGGCCTTACCCAAACGGATGAGATTGAAGGCATCTGCCAAAGCATTGGTAGATGATGCGCAGGCCGAAGTGGTGGCATAGTTGGGCCCGTGCAGGCCGTACATGATGGAAATGTGCCCGGCAGCGATGTCGGCAATCATCTTAGGGATGAAGAAGGGGTTGAACTTGGGTTCCTCGCCGAGGTGCTGCCCATAGTAAGTAACTTCCTCTTCAAAGGTCTTGATACCGCCGATGCCAACGCCGTAAATCACGCCAATGCGGTTACGGTCTTCTTTTTCCAAGTCCAGTGCGCTGTCTTTGATGCCCTGCATGGCCGCGATGATGGCCAATTGGGTGTAGCGGTCCATCTTGCGTGCCTCCTTCCGGTCGATATAGTCGGTTACGTTGAGGTTCTTCACCTCGCAAGCGAACTTGGTTTTGAAATTGGTGGCGTCGAAATGTGTGATGGGTGCTGCGCCACTTTTACCGGCCAACAGATTAGCCCACGTCTCTTCGGGCGTGTTGCCAACGGGGGTAACGGCTCCAAGACCCGTCACTACTACTCTTTTTAACTCCATTGAAATGAAAAATATTGCTTTTAAGGGCGTTTCAACCAAACGCGTTGAGTGGAAAAGAAAAGGTCGTTAAGAACACGTGCACCTTCGCTGTTCCACCCTCTTGATGCGAAAGTTGAAGTCGGCCTTGTTGTTAGTCCCCTTGGGGAAATGTTGAGTTAAGAGATTTTGGTTATGGCTCTGGCATTGCCAGAGGCCATAACCAAAAGCTTGTCACTTTACTTTGCGTTTTCTTCGATGTAAGCGATAGCGTCGCCAACGGTGCCAATCTTCTCAGCCTTGTCGTCGGGGATAGAGATTCCGAATTCTTTTTCGAACTCCATGATGAGCTCAACAGTGTCGAGCGAGTCTGCACCAAGGTCGTTGGTGAAGCTTGCTTCTGGCTTTACTTCTGCTTCGTCTACACCCAGTTTGTCAACGATGATAGCTTTTACTTTCGATTCAATTTCAGACATAATTGTAAAATTTAATAGTGTTTGTAAATAAATTTCATCCGATAATTTCGGGTGCAAAGGAAATCATTTTTATTCATACTCACAAGCATTTCGCTAAAAAAAGCAACTTAAATTGCACATATACCCCCTAATTGTGCATTGATTTTGGCGATTTTAACTACTTTTTAGGATTTAGAAAGGTGTTTTAAAGCACGATGCGGGGTACGGAGCGGGGCACATTTTTTGGTGAATTTCACCGATTTATCCTTTCTTGCTTGTGCCGTTTTTTTTAAAGAGGCTGTTTGGAGTGCTTGTTTTAGTGGCTTTTGGGGTGTCTGCAACAAACCCATGTTTATGCATTGGTGTCAGTACGCTTATGTTGAAGAGCTTGTTCGGGTTGCGGTTGGTAACCTCGATGCCGTGCGCGGGTGTCAGTGCGCTTATGTTTAAGAGCTTGTTCGGGTTGCGGTACTCCGTTTCCAAAAATTGGGTTTGGTGTCGGTACGCTTATGTTTAAGTGCTTGTTCGGGTCGCCGTTGGTAATCTCGATGCCGTGCGTGGGTGTCAGTGCGCTTATGTTTAAGTGCTTGTTCGGGAGGAAACGCACGGCGACAGTGAGCCCGACGGACAGGAAACACAATCGTGTTTCTGCTGCATAATCATTGGCTTGTCGTGCATAAAGTGGGGTGGAATGCGTGTGTTACAGGTGGGTTAAAGGGGGAAGGAAGGCCGCAAGAGCCGTCTTTCCTCGTTGCTGCTTGTCGGCATAAATACCCTTTTTGAGGGCATAGAAATGGGTATTAAGGGCGAGGGAGGGTAAAAGATGCGCGTGCGGAAGGCGAAATGCAGGCCTCGTGATGTGCTCTTCGCGCGTGCGCGCGTAATATATAAGGTGTATGTGCGGCAAGACAACGACGATAGAGCCGCACTTCCGAGCTCCTTTCTAGGGGGAGAGGGGAACAGTACGCTTTTTAATAGCACTACTAAACTCTCGCAAGTGGATAAGTCGAAGGATGATTTGTTCGCTTGCGAGAGTTTAGTGTAGTAACCGAATTTGTGCCAGCTAGCACAAAACGGGTAATGGATTTGTGGTTGTTTATGCTGTGTTTTCAGTTGCAGCACAAGCAACAGAAGGCTTGCTTGCCGTTAAAGGCAGGGCACAGGTTTTAAGCAATGCCAAGTTTGCTAGGCATTGCAGGGGGTGAACAAACATGTTCGTTAAAGGCGTTGTGCCTACTTGCGACGTTTGTATTTTATTGTATCCTTTGTCTTTAAGTTGGTGAGTGTAAGTACGTCGCCGTTGATTTCAACCTTGAAATCCATCTCAACAAGGTCGCGCCCTTTGGGACAGGTGCTGCGCAGGTGTAGGGTGTTGTCTTTGCATCCGAAGTCGCCCTTGCGAACCAGTTCGGCATTGCCGTCAACGATGGCATGCTTATCCCAAGTAAGGTCTTTGTACCATGTTTCGTAGGTGTTTGATTGTTCGCACGAATTGCAATTGTTGATTTGCTGCCACGAGCCGATGAGTTGTTGAACAACGGGGTTGTCTCTGTCGTCGTCTGAACTGCAAGCGGCGAATGCCATGACAACGATTGCGAACATAGCGCATAACGATAGGTTCTTGATAGTGTGTAACATGATGTTTGGTTTTTAGTTTATGGTATAAATATAAGCGTGTTTAGATTGTTGTTACCCACGCAGGTGGAACGCTTTTGGTTGGTTTCGCTTAGTGAGCGACGGCTATTTGGGTGGGCAGTAATGATGTTTAGCCGGCTAATGGTGTTGGGTTATGGGGGGGTCCATGCGGCCAAACCATAGGCAGCCTTTTAACCGATTGTACTTTTCATGATGGCGCAGTTGAATAACTATGCCTTTTCACTTCGCAAAGTTACAACTAATTTGATTAATATGAAAGAAAAAGAGAATATTTTTAGGAGTTAAGGAGTTATGGAGTTAAGGAGTTAAGCCGTATGCTTGGTTGTGTAATGGGAAGTTCTTTTGTAAACTCGCGGGTTTGTTCGTTTGTATATGAGTTATGGAGTTAAGGAGTTAAGCCGTATGCTTGGTTGTGTAATGGGAAGTTCTTTTGTCAACTCGTGGGTTTGTTAGTTTGTGTGTGGGTTATGGAGTTAAGGAGTTAAGCCGTATGCTTGGTTGTGTAATGGGAAGTTCTTTTGTCAACTCGTGGGTTTGTTAGTTTGTATGTGGGTTATGGAATTGCGGAGTTAGCTACTACCCGAAGGGGAGGTGGCGGGTGTGCTGAGGGCTAAAGAACTATGGAGTTAAGGAGATGATAAGCTTGTAGCTGCAAAGCTATTGGCTTAACTCCTTAACTCCATAACTCCTTAACTCCTCACTCTTTACTGAATTCTGTCGATAAAATGTTTGGGAATGGTGGGCATTGCGCCGTTTTGTGTGCAAACGAAGGCGCTGGTTTCAACGGCTAGGCGATGGGCCTCGCTAATGGGAACGCCACTGAGATAGGCTGCACAGAAGCTGCCTGTGAACGAATCGCCTGCGCCAACGGTGTCGGCAACCTCTACTTTGGGCGTTTCTAAGAACGACATGGCTCCAGGAGTAAACACATAACTGCCGTTTACGCCGCAGGTAAGCACCAGGGCATCGAGGTCGTATTTGCCCAAGATGAGCCAACACTTGTTGGTCATGTCGAGACCGGGATAGCCAAACAGACGGCCAATGGTAACCAGTTCTTCATCGTTTATCTTCAATATGTCGCATCGCTTGAACGAGTCGAGCAGCAGTTCTTCGTTGTAGAAGTTTTGTCGGAGGTTGATGTCGAAGATTTTAAGGCAGTCTTTTGGGGTGGCATCGAGGAAACGGTGAATGGTGTTGCGGCTCACTTCGTTGCGCTGTGCCAACGAACCCCAGCACACGGCACGGCAGTTTCGGGCCACTTCTTCAAGTTCGGGGGTGAAGGGGATGTTGTCCCAAGCCACGCCTTCCTTAATGTCGTAAGTGGGTACGCCTTGTGAATCGAGCTCAACTTGCACCGTTCCTGTGGGGAAAGGCACGCGCGGCATCAGCACGTTGAGCTTTTTATCGGCGAATTTTTGGGCTATTTCGTCGCCCAAAGCATCGTTGCCCAAGGCACTAATGGCCAAGGTGTCTAGTCCGTACTGCGCGGCATGGTAGGCAAAGTTTGCCGGTGCGCCGCCTATTTTCTTTCCTTCGGGCAGCACATCCCAGAGTGCCTCGCCCAATCCTACGATAAGTCGTTTCATATCTTCTTTGTTGTTTTTAGTTAAGTATGCTTACTTTGCGCCAATCTTTCGGCCGTAAGTAAAGAGGTAGATAACGCCAAAGGCCATTACAACGGCGGCTCCCCATTGGCCAACGGCATCGCTGGCAGGCCCCATGAGGAGGGGGAATATGGTTCCGCCGAATAGTCCCATAATCATTAGTCCCGACACTTCGTTCTTCTTGTCGGGCAAGGACAGCACGGCTTGAGAGAACACGAGCGAGAAGATGTTGGAGTTGCCGAAACCAACCAACGCAATGGCGGTGTACAGGACGGCTTTGCTTTCGCCCACGGCTAGGCCCAACATGGAAAGCGCCATCATGACAACGGAAACGTAGAAGAAGGCGCGGTTGTTGAATTTGGCCAGTATGAACGAGCCGCTAAGACAGCCAAGGGTACGGAAAATGAAGTAAAGGCTGGTGGCAAAGCCTGCCTCGTCGAGGCCCATGTGCAGTCGTTCTTGCAGTATTTTTGGCGCGTGGGTGTTTGTTCCCACGTCTATTCCCACGTGGCACATGATGCCGATGAACGACAACAGCACGATGGGCGTGCCCAATAGCTTGATGGTTTGCATGAAAGAAGAGGGCTTATCCTTCATGGGTTCTTCTTCGATGGGCGTGGCCGACAGCATCAGGGTGGCCAAAATGCCGATAACCATGTAGATGGGGAAGAGTATGCGCCAGCCCAAACCAAAGTGGGGGATGCTGGCTGCTGCACCCCAAGCGGCGATAATGGGTGCCATGAACGAGGCAATGGCCTTTACAAACTGGCCGAAAGTGAGGGTGGCTGCAAAGCGGTCGCCACTGATGATGTTCGAGATGAGGGGGTTGAGCGAGGTTTGCATAAAGGCATTGCCGATGCCCAGCAGCGAAAACGAGATTAGCATCAGCTCGTAGCTGTTGCCGAAGAGGGGCAAAAGCAAACTGGCCACGGTGATGACGAGCGACACTAGCACCGTTTTTTTGCGCCCAATCTTGTTCATGAGCATGCCCGTTGGCACGGCAAAGATGAGGAACCAGAAGAAAACGAGCGACGGAAAGACGTTCGCGGCCGAGTCGGAGAGGTTGAGGTCGGCCTTGACATAGTTTGAGGCAATGCCCACTAGGTCTACAAATCCCATGGCGAAGAAGCAGAACATCACGGGAATGAGTGTGAGTTGGGTTGATTTACGCATAATTATTTTGTATTTAAAGCCTCACTCCCAGCCCCTCTCCGAGGGGAGAGGGGAGTGATATGCTTTGTTGTTTACTTGTTAAGATAGAATGGCTGGGGTGGCCAGTAGGGCTGGTCGGACCTGTCGGACTGGTCGGACAAGTCGGACAAGTCTGACTTGTCTGACTTGTCGGAGCTGTCTGACAAAGCCCTTGGCTTTACTCCTTAGACCCTTATTTCATCTCAAACGCCGATACATTGGCCTTATTTCCACCCGAATTTTCGAGCAGCAAGGTATTGTAAGGCGTTGAGGGGAACACCAAATTGGTGAGCGAAACCTTGCCTTGGGCATCTATAACCTCAACGCTACTCTTATCTACAAAGATGCGGAGCGTAGTTATCATACCGCGGGTTGGGGCAACGGTAACAGCTTTGAAAGCATCGCTGAAATCGGTTCTGCCGCTTTGCGTGCGGTCTACCGACAGCGTTTGTGCGGCCACATCGTAGCTAACAACAACCTTTTCGCCTTCGGAGTTTTGCAAAGTAAGGCGCGTTTTGCCCTTGGATTGGGGCTTAACAACCATCACTAACTCGTATGCGCCTTGCGCTGGGTTGAAGGTTCTGCGTGCCGAAGTGCTGTTTTTAAAGAACTGTGTGGCGCGAGCGGCTAATAGTTCTTTGGAAGGAGTGCGCCCAACATAGGTCTGACCATCGTGTTCAAAGAGGTCGAGGTCGCAGGGAATGGTGTTTGCCGAGCGGAATTGTAGCGTTGGAACTTGGTTGCCATACTGCCAATTGCTCATCCAAGTCATTAGTATGCGGCGACCTTGCGGTGCGTTATCGAAGGTGATGGCAGCGTAATGGTCCTTGCCGTAGTCCATCCACTTGGTTGTTTCGGGCTTGTCTTCGCAGGTAAATTTGAGTCCATCGAACTCGCCGATGAAATATTGCGTGGCGTTTCCGCCGAAAGGTCCGCCAGGGTTGATGTTGCAAATAAGCATCCACTTCTGCTTATCGGTGCCACGAACAGGCAGTTGCATCAGGTCGGGACATTCCCAAACGCCATCGTGGTTGCCGTATCCCTCGCCAAAACGGCTCTCGAATGTCCACTCTTTGAGGTTCTTCGACGAGTAGAATTGCATTTCTTGACCAGCGGCAAGCACCATTATCCAGCGTTCGGTTGGTTGATGCCAAAACACATGCGGGTCGCGAAAATCGGGTATCGGAGCCGTTATCACGGGGTTGCGGTCGTACTTGGTGAAGGTCTGCCCGTTGTCGGTGCTGTACGCCATGCTTTGCGTTTGGCTTTCGCCAGCCGTTGTATAGAAGGCCACCACCGCACCTGCGCCAAAGCCAGCCGTGTTGTTGTGGTCTACAACACAACAGCCGCTGAATATCGTTCCCAAGGCATCGGGGGCAATGGCAGTGCCTCGGTCTTCCCAATGCACAAGGTCTTTACTAACGCTGTGGCCCCATGTCATGTTCTCCCACTGCGAGCCGTAGGGGTTCCATTGGTAATAAAGGTGGTATAGTCCGTCTTTGTAAAACAGTCCGTTGGGGTCGTTCATCCAGCCGTAGGGCGGCGTGTGGTGGTACAGCGGACGCCACTTTTCGCGGTTGGCCGTGTCGAAGTTGTCGGTCATTGTCATGTTTTTCCAGCACACATAGTCGTTTAGGTTGCCGTTTTTACGAACATCGCCCTGCACGTGCACATCGAGAACGAAGGGTTTCCCCTTAACGGCATCGAGTGCAAGTGGCACGAAATAGTCTACGTGGTCGGCCGCCAAGCGCACGTTAAACGTTTCGATGGCGTTGTTGTCTACGATAAGTCGCAGGTTGCAAAGCTCTGCTTTCTCCTCAACGGGCAACAGCAAGTAACGCGTTGTGGGCGTATCGAAAGCCAGCATACAATGGTTTTTGCTGAGCATGTTCATCTTTTTGTAGGTGTCGGCGTGGGCAATGGCATGCGCCACAAAGAGCAACAATAGGGTTGTTGCCAGCCTAAGCATGGGTTTGGTTAGTCTCTGTGCCATAATCTTTGAATGGTTGTTGCGGTTTAGGCGATGCGCGTTAGGTTATGCATAGTTATAATTCTCTGCTCCAAAGATAAAACTAAGTGGGCTAAATGCCAAGTTTTTACGCATCGGATATGGGCGGATTAATGTTTATTAACGGGGCAATGCGCTGTGTGCGAACAACGGGTTGCCTGCGACACTTGGCCAAAGACAACCCGTTGAGTGATAAGTTGGTTATTTAGTTGTACCTACGTTGAGGTTGCTAACGTTCACTTCGCCGCCATAGCTGTTGATGCTCCAGCAGTTTTTGGCCATGTTGTAGATGCGGTTGGTGTAGCAACACACATCGTTGATGTACATCACCAACACGCTGTTGTCGGTGTAGATGGTTACGTTATAGGTGTTGTCGGCCGGACGGGCAAACACATAGCCGTCTATTCCCTCAACAAAACCCTTGCCCTTCGAGCCTTCTTCCTCGAAGTTCACCTTACGTTTGTCGGCTCCTTCGGGGTTAATCACTAGGGTGTACCACTTTTCCGAGTCGGTTCCACGAACAAACGAGATGCCGAACTTATCGGTGTTGGCGGCCGTTTTCACGGTGAAACTGATGCGGTTTACCTGTCCCAATCGGGGGAATAACGCCCAAGCCTCGCCTTGTAGCTTCATGTTGGCACCGTTTTGCGTTACCCCTTGCGTGCTTTGCGCCATCACCTTGGGGGCGGCGTTTTGGCCAAACTGCGTGCTAATGGCAGGCACTTCGCCAAGTGTTAGCGTGCCGTCGGCATGCTGTATCAGGCGATGCACCACTAGATTGCCTGCCCATTCGGGCTCGTGGGGATAAGCCCCAACATCCGTATTGTTGTTTCCAGGACGTGTAGGACACCATCCCCAGATGTAGCGGTTGGTGCCGTCGCTAGCCGTTTTGCCTGCATAGAAACCGCGACTGTCGAGAAATCCCTCGTGGTCGTCGGGCCATTTGCCTGCATCGTTGGCCGTAGCAGCCTTCAATTCGTCGAGGGTGCGCCCCTTGAAGTATTGCACGCGGCGCACGGCAGCATGTTTTTCGCTGTAAACCAAGTACCACCAATCGCCCATTTTGAAGAGGTCGGGACACTCGTAAAAGCGATCCCACATCATTGTCATAAACACTCCGACGTGTTTCCACACCTTTAAGTCGGCCGAAGAAAACTCTGCCAACACGCCTTTTCCATCCTTATAGGTGGCCACGAGCATGCGATAACCGCTGCCATCTTCGGCCTTATATACGTATGGGTCGCGGAAATCGTTGGCGCTATAACCATAGTCGTTGCCGCGAATGGCGAACGTTTGGTTCTTGGTCCACGTCTTAAAGTCGGCAGAAGTGGCCACCATCACCACCTGTGCGTTGTCGCCTTGGCGTGGCTGATGCTTGTTGCCGGTGTAGAAGGTGTAGTAAGTGCGCTGCGTTTCGTCGTAGATGGTAGAGCCTGTGCCCAATGCCGCATCTTGTTCGGCAGCCCCTCCGCAGGGTATCAGTTCGCCTAACGAAGTGTAGTGAGCTGCGTCTTTGGTGCTGACTGCCCAAATGGGGTGATAGGTTGCAGCAGGGTTGGGACGATAATCTTGTAGATAAAGCACCTTAAAATCCTTTGCCACGGGGTCGAAGAAGGGCATGGGGTCGCCCACGAAACCTGCAAATGGCTTGTAATAGGTGTCTTGTTTCTTGTCGTCGACAGATTGGAAGAAGGTGGTTGTTCCCTGCCAGTCGCGCTCTTCAACTGTTGGCGCGTCGCTTTCGCAGCTTGCTAGCGGTGTGGCTAGCAAGGCAAACGAAGCGATGATATATGCTGTTTTGTTCATTGTTGCTGGGTTTATCGTTTAAGAAGGTTGATGGCGTTTCGCGTTAATGTCGCTACATTTTGGTGATAATGTGGCGTTACGGGGTCGATGCTGTACCAGTCGTAGCAGCCCGAACCGATGCAGATGATGCCGCCCTTGGTGCCGTTGGCGGGAATTTCCCATGCCACGATGGCGCCATCGCCACCATATCCAAGGTCGCGCGCACCGGTTTTGTTGCGCCAAGTGTCGTAATCGGCATATCCACCCCAGTCTGCGCCGATGTGCCATTGGGCAGTTGAGTTGGTGATGCGATAGCCGGCATCGCAGGTAAACACGTCGTTGGGGGCGTCGTTCTTCATCACGAGGTTGCGATAAAGCGCGTTATCGGTGTGTCCGCGCATGGAGAAACTCCACGGCGAACCCACTGTTTCGGCCTCGGCCTCATTCTGTCCCCAGCAGTTATTGGGTACGGCGTCGTTCTTCATCGCACCGATGAAGGCTGGCATGTTGGTGGCATAGCGTGTAAAGAGGAACGAACCGCCTGCGTTGTAGTAGTCGCGAAGGGCTACCGATGCCTCTACTGCGGCAGGTGCAGCTTTCTCGAAGGCCTCTTTTCCGTCCACTCCGCCGTCCTTATGATAGTGCCACCATATCACCTTACAAGCACTTAGGTCTATGTTTTTGTTCTTAATGTCGGCGAACGAGACGTAAAGCGAGTTGGGCACGTTGGCCAACATCCAACGACAAGCCGTTAACTCTTCGATGTTTAGTTGGTCCATGCTCGGCGCCAGTCCCACGAACACCACTTCGGGCTTACCAATCTTCGTAACGGTTACGGTGTAGGTGGTGGTTGCGGTGTTGTTGGTAACGGTTATCTGCACGGGTTTGGCAAAGCTAGTGGCCACTCCGCTGACGATAGAGGCTGTGGCGTTGTCGCTCAAAGTGAATGTGGGCACGAGCGAGACGAGGTTAAGTGCCTCGGGAACATAAACCGAAATGGTTTTCGCCCCTTCGTCTATGATGCCCGTATACAGGTCGTTAATCTTAAAGCTAGTTATCTTTGCCTCGTCGCGGCGCACGCTGATGGTCCAGTCTTCGTACACGTCGGCGTTGCTAACGCGCATCGCTCGGGGCGTGGTAAAGTCCAGGTGGTCGCCCTGTTTGATGTTGGCCGTTGCGCCTGCGCTAAGTTGCAGGGTGGTAAGTTCCATGTTCCTAACGTCATAACCTTGTGGAACGCGCACGGTAATGCTGCGTGTTGGCAGGTCGGTTGTGCCTTCGTATTTGTCTAATGCAATGGCTTGCACGTTGCAGTCGCCACCTAGTTGCAGGTCGCTAACGTTGCTTTCGCTGCACGCCGTTATGGCAACGAGCGTGGCAAAGGCCATCACAATTTGGGTTATCAGGGTTTTCATCGTTACCAGTCTCCTATGTTTTGTTTGTAATTTCCTTTCGATGCGGCCACCTGTGCATGGGGTATGGGCAGGTATTCGTTCTTGTTGGCGGTGAAGTGAGCACCGTTATATATGGCGCAATCGTTGGCCTCTTCGGCATAATACTTGTTTATCACGCTGGCAGCCTCGCCCCAACGCACAAGGTCGAAGAAACGTTCGCTCTCCATTCCCATTTCCAATCGGCGTTCCATCTTCACGATTTTGAGTGTTTGGGCTTGGTTGTAGCTGCCTGTGTATTGGCCAACATTGAGCCTAACGCCATATTGCGACTCGTAGTTGGCTATGGCTGCGGTGCTTTGTTTGGCTCTTCTACGTAGCTGATTAACCAGTGCCAGCGCCTCTTGCAGGTGGCTTCCGCCTAGCTGTGCCAAGGCCTCAGCACGTTCGAGCAGCACGTCGGCATAGCGGAACACGATGCGATTCATGGGTGTTCCCCACCACGAACCTTTGATAAGGTATCCGCTTTTGGGGTCGACGTTTTGCTTTAAAGTTACGTAATAGCCGTAAAGACCGTTCGAACGGCTCCATGTTGCAGAGCGGTCCATCATGAAATCGCGGTTAAACTCGTAGGGCAGGCCGGGCATTCCCACGGTGAGGAATAGGCGTGGGTCGGCATAATCGCGGCTCTTGTCGTAGTCGGCCTTGTTAAAGTCGTCTATTCGGGGCAGCCCGGCGTTGTCTGTACGATAGGCGTTCACGAGGTTTTGGCTAGGCTTATAGAAGTCGCAGCCGCCATCGGTAACGCCTGGAATGTTGGGCACAATCAGTCCGTAGCTCCAATTGAGGTTGCCGTATGTTGTTCCGTCGTTCATCGAATACTGCATGGCCCAAATGCTTTCGGGTCCGTTTTCGTACTGCGGTTCGGGTCGGAAGTTGTTGTGGAAATCGCTTTCCAATGCAAATCCGCCTGCGGCATAGATGTCGGGTGCGGTGTATTGCAACACCTTTTGCAGGTCTTCTGTCGAGATAGAGGTCACTTCGTTGCTGTTTTCGTTGTCTTGACGATAGGCCTTGTACAGGTAAACCTTAGCCAAGAAAGCGGCGGCAGCGGCTTTCGAGGGCCGTCCCACTTCTGTTTGGCGTGCGGGCAGCACGTTGTAGGCCTCTTCTAGGTCTTTGGCTATGAGTGCCCAACCCTCGTCGTTGCTGTATTGGCGGTTCGAAAGGTTGTTGTATTGTTCGCTCGTCAGACTTGGATCTACTACAAAGGGGATGAATTTGTATAGTCTTTTGAGCAAGAAATGACCGTAGGCGCGTAGAAATTTCATTTCGGCCAGGCGCTGTTCTTTCAGTGGATAGTTGGCTGCATCGGTTTGTTGCAGCAGCTCGATGGCGGTATTTACGCGCGATATGCCGTTATACAGCCGTTGCCACATGTCGCTGATGTTCCAATTGGTGGTAAGTATGCCTTGCGACACTTCCAGTTGGTGGAACACATCGCCGTCGCTCGTGCCGTTTCCACCCTTATAGGCATCGTCGGAACGTACGTCGAAGTTCCACATCGAGAACGAAGAGTTGATGTCTTCGGCCGAAATCCAGATGGCATAGGCCGATATAACCAGCTTGTCCACGTAGCGGGCATCTTTCACTTGGTCGTTGTTTAGCGTGCCCTGTGGTTTCTGTTCGCCCAAAAAGTCGCTACAACTAGATGCTAGTATGGCGCAAAGGGCTAATATGATGGTTGCTTTTTTCATTGTGATTGAACGTTTAGAAAGTGACGTTTAGGCCGAAAGTAAGGTTCAAGGGGATGGGATAGCCAAAGTTGGGGTTCTCCGGATCAACGCCCGTAAAGCTGCTGCTCTTGATGGTGAGCAGGTTTTGCGCGCTTACATAAAGGCGCAGGCGTTCCATCATGAGTTTCTTAACCACGGCCTGGGGCAGGTTATAACCTAGCTGTATGGTGCGTAGTTTGAGGTACGAACCATTCTCAACCCAATAGCTCGACACGCGTTTCTCGTTGGCATTGTCGGATAACGACAGGGCAGGGATGTCGCTTGAAGGGTTGGATGCGCTCCATGCGCCCAGCAAACGACGGCCTTTGTTCAAGAAACCGATGTTCAGACCGGCCCAAAGGTCGGTTTCTTTCTTCAAGTCTGAGATGATGTCTACACCCTGAACGCCTTGCCAAAACATGGTGAGGTCTAGGCCTTTGTACTCTAAGTAGACGTTAAGGCCATAGCTGAACTTGGGTACGGGCGAGTAAATCCACGTTTGGTCGGCCTCGGTAATCTTGTTGTCGCCGTCCAAGTCGCGGTATCTAATTCGGCCAGGGGCCGCTCCTTGCTGTTGCGCATGGTTGTCTACTTCGGCCTGACTCTTAAAAATGCCGTCGGCCACATAGCCCACTTGCGCTCCCATAGGATGCCCAATGACGCTCTTTACGCCGTTTCCGCCGAACGTTCCGTTAGCTGCCACGGTTTCTGGAAGCTTAGTTATCTTGTTGCGATAGGTCGATAGGTTGGCGGCTAGGTCGTATTTAAGGCCAAAAGCGGTGTTGTTGCGATAGCCTAAGTTCAGTTCCACGCCGCGGTTTTCCATCTCTCCGGCGTTAATCCATTGCGTGCTGCCTTCGCCCATGGCGGCAATGCCGACCATTTGCACAAGTATGTCGCGCGTTTTTTTATAGTACCAGTCTACACTTCCGTAGAGTGTGGCGTTGAAGAACGAGAAGTCGGCACCCAGGTTGGTTTGCGTGGTGGTTTCCCATTTAATGTTGTCGTTGCCTATTTGGTCGCGCTTAAAGCCCGAATCGAGTGTGCGACCGCCGTTGGTGCCTGCAATGTCGTAGGATGTGCCATAGCTTTGACCGCCGTTTTCGTTCACGCCGTAGTTGCTAACATACACGGTGTAGCGTGCGATGTTGGATATTTCTTGGTTACCCGTTTGTCCCCACGATGCACGCAGTTTCAGGTCGTCTATCCAAGAGGCGCTATTGAGAAAGCGTTCGCGGTTGATACGCCAGCCAAGCGATAGTGCGGGGAAGGTGGCATAGCGGTTGTTCTTGCCGAAACGCGATGAACCGTCGTGGCGAAGGGTGAGCGATGCCATATAGCGGTCGTCGTAATTATAGTTGAGTTTGCCAAAGAACGACACCAGCGAGTAACCCGAACCGCCGCCACGACTTTGTGCTGTGCCCACGCCTGCACTTGGCCACATGTAATCGGGCGAGAGAATGAGGAACCCTTCCTTATAAGCCGAGAAGTAAACGTCGTCTTGGCGATTAAGCTCCATACCCGCCATGGCGTCGGCGCGGTGCTTTCCGCTCTCCACGTTGTAGGTAGCCACGGCGTTCCACATCCATTTTGTCCAATGCTCTTGCTTGGGTTCAACGGCGTTGGTGTTCTTAGCCACGTTGCCTTCGGTAACGGGATAGGTGAAGAAACGTTGCATCTTTTGACTGTAATCCAAACCGAACGTGGAACGCAGGTTGAAGTTTTTGAAGGGGTTTAGGTTGATGTAAGCGTCGCCGAACATGCGCCAGTAGGTGTAGCGGTTGTCTTTGTTGCGCTCTAACACGGCTACGGGGTTGTAACGGTCGGGATAACCGCCCACAGGTCCGCCCCAATTGCCATCTGTTGTACGCACAGGTAGCGAGGGGTTGAACTGCAAAACGTTGGAGAGGAAACCGCCAGGAGCCTGCACTTCGGATGTACGGTTTAGCGTGAAGTGTTCGCCAACGGTGAGCAATTTGCCGATAAGCTTATATTCGGTGTTCATTCGGGCCGAGAAACGGTTGAAGTCGCTCTGCCTGATAATGCCCTGATTGTTGTAGTAGCCCAGTGAGAAATACGAACTGCCTTTCTCTGAACCGTTGCTGACTGCCACGTTATATTGCTGCACAATACCCGTGCGCGTGGTTTCGTTAAACCAGTCGGTGTCTGCCGCAGGTGTTTTTCCGGCTACGTCTAGATACTTCTTCATGCTCATTCCCTGCAATGTGGGCAGGCCTTGCGCATCGTATCCCCAATTGAAATGATAGCCCAAACCATTGGTGTTGGGGTCCATGCCATCGTTAACGTAGGCTTGCCACATCACCTGCCCATACTCCTTGGCATTAAGCACATCAAGCTTGTGTACGTAAGTGGCGGCCGAGATGGAGGCATCTAAGTCTACGCGTATGCGCCCGCTCTTGCCGCGCTTGGTGGTGATGATGATAACGCCGTTGGCGGCACGACTTCCGTAGATGCTGGCCGATGCCGCATCTTTAAGCACCTGTATGCTTTCTATGTCGTTACCGTTCAGCTCGTGCATGCCCGCCTTCGTGGGAACACCATCTATAATATACAGCGGGTCGTTGTCGTTAAGCGTACCCACACCGCGAATACGCACCGTGGCTTGTCCCGAAGGTGCGCCATCTGCGGTGATGTTCATGCCCGGCACACGTCCTTGCAAGGCTTTGATGGGGTTGTTCTCGTTTTGTTTGGCCAGGTCGTCTATGTTAACCACCGACACGGCACCCGTTAAGTCGGCCTTGCGTTGGGTGGTATAGCCTGTCACCACCACTTCGTTCAGGCTCTTGGCGTTTTCTTCCAAGGCGATGTTCATGCTTGGCGTGGCCTTCACTTCAATGGTTTTAAACCCCAAGTAAGATATAACCAGCGTTGCCCCGCTGTTCACTTCGAGTTTAAAATTGCCGTCGATGTCGGTGACAGTTCCGCGTGTGGTTCCTTTCTCCACAACGGATGCGCCCGTGATGGGTTCGCCGTCGGTGGCCGAAGTAACCTTTCCACTAACGTTTACGCCTTGCGCATGGGCAAGGGCGCATACGAAAATAGCCATCGCGATGATAAGAAGAGTTCGTAGCTGCTTCATTTCTTGTTGCGTAATTAGGTTTTATAAATATGTAAGATTGCTGCTTATAGGTGTAGTCCGGCGCGTCTTTGCATCGGCTGATGCCGTTCCACAAATTGATTTATGTCAATTTGGGTGCGCTTTCTCCCCATCTTCTGCGGTTGCAAATTTACTACGAACGCCCGTAAGGGGCTTGCAATAATCGTTCAGATGCTTGCAATAATCGTTCATGAAACATTTTTGCATGAGAAAGAAACGTTTAAAGGTGAAAAGGTGAAAGGGTGAAAAGGTG
>NZ_KV815078.1:21297-58911 GCF_001814145.1 Prevotella sp. HMSC073D09
AAAGGGTGAAAGGGTGAAAAGATGGCTGCGCCCCACCGATGAACGAGCAGGCCTAATGTAGCTAAATAACTAGGATGCCTAGAAAACCTAGAATAACTAGAAAGCCTAGAATAACTAGAAAACCTAGAACAACTAGGAAACCTAGAACAACTAGGAAACCTAGAATAACTAGAAAACCTAGAACAACTTAGAAAACCTAGAACAACTTAGAAAACCTAGAATAACTAGAAAACCTAGAATAACTAGGAAACCTAGAATATCTAGAAAACCTAGAAAGCCTAGAAAACCTAGAAACCCTAGCCCACTTGCCCACTAAGCTAAATATTCGCAACCTATATACATGACTATCCCCCAAAAGTCAACGTTGAACGCATGCGTTCAGCCATCGGCCCAGGGGGATAGACGGGGTGTTTTCAAAGAGATTGATTGTCTAATTGTTGTAGTGCGAGTGTAAAATGGAAGGAATGCGAACAAGCAATCAAACAACCACCCGTTGGCCCCGCTAGTTTAATGATACAACCTACATCTCTGAAATGCAATGCAAAAGTAATAATTTGTTCAAAAACGCACAAAATATGTGCTAAAAAAGACATTTTATGCCCTTATTTATTGATATAGATTATATAAATACCTGTTTTTTGTCGGCGTATAATGGCTGAGGGGAGGGCACGAGGGGGCTATCATATTGAGAGGTGACAGACGAAGAAGGAAATGGCTTAGCACCTGCCGCGAATGTTTGGAAAAACATAGACGAATGGCGATTATATTTCGCTTTGTGTAAAGATTTCGGCGCATTTTTTAACATTGTGAGTGCCCTTTTTCTCCACCAATGGTTAACTCGCCCGCAAATTTTCGATTCTCGCGAGGGTTTGTTTTGGTGCTAAAAGGGCGTTGTTGTGAATGCTGGCAAAATGAATTTTTATTAAATAGAATGTCCGTTTGCACCAAATTTGGGGCAATTTGCAGCTAGATGCACTGCATTTTGGTGCTAAATGCAATGCAATTTGCCGCTAAACGCAGTGCGTTTTGGTGCTAAATGCAGGGTAAAATGCTGCTAAACGCAAGGTAAAATGCCGCTAAATGCCGTGCAAAGTGCTGCTAAACGCGAAACGAAAAGCATAAAAATACATCGCAATGGTATAAACATAACCTTGTAGAACCATGAAATACATGGCTGAAAGGGGCAAAATAGCCATTAAAAAGTGGGGTTTTAAGTGCTAAAAGCAGGAAATTGGGCGAACAAAATAATGGGATGGCAACCAAAATAGAAAGACGAAATGGCGCAAAATGCAGGGGTTATACCCAAAAAATGACAAAAACGAGAGCGCGTAAAACCGAAATTTACCCCTAAAACCTAGCTTTTGATGCCTTTTTTTCGCTAGAATGGGGTGGCTACAAGGGTGCGGTTTGTAAAAAGATTTTAAATTTATTGGGTTGTAGATTTATGAGTTATTGAATTTGTGAGTTCACGAGTTGTTAGGTACGTGGATTTATGAGTTGTATAAGGGATAGATAAGTTTCATTTTAAACCAAACAACGAAGTGGTTAACACCTTTTGTTGCAACTATCACTTAGTGGTTGGCATGCTACAAATGGCAATTAGAATGGCGTTTATTTCATACACTCGTCGATAATGACGTTCTTTGTTACCCCAAGACCTGCTTTTGCTTTGGTTGTAAACGTTTGTAAGACAAGCTTTTAATGTTCTAACAGAAGATGTTCGTAAAACAGTTTCAGCTCTGTTGTGTCCCTGTTTTGCGATTTTTCCCTATTATAAATCTCTTCGTATTTGTTTTTTAATCGGTAGGCATCGTTTCTTCTTTTTAATAACACCATTGCAACGTTATCGGTATGTTCTATCAAATACTCGTCGTTATCAACTAAATCAAACCATTTCTGGGCAAAGCCTACACTTTCGGTGAGTTGAAAATCCCAGTTCTCCTTGTCTTCTATGTTCTCAAACATAGAGAACCAAATAGAAAATTGATTGTTGAAATCTTCCAACGGCTGCTCTTCGTTCTTAAAGAACCTCCAATCGGTAAGCCCATAAACATCTTTATTCGAGGTTCTTGCTTTCAGAATCTCTGCGATTGTCTTTGCCGTGAAATTGCTAGGGTATTTCATTCGTGGGTCTGTTAGAACATTTTTAAGCACGCTATTAACGCTGTCTGCAATGTCTTTGTTCTGTAACCTAAGTTTTAGGTGTAGCGAATAGTGGGAACTTGTTTTGGCAACGTCAATCTCATAAATATATAAACTGCCGTTCTTCCTTTTCTCGAAACAGTTCGAACGTTTTAAGCTAAAACCTAGTTCTTCAAGATGAGGCTTTACTACTTCAATTATTTTTGTAACGATTTCTTTTTTGTCCATAATAAATTAGCAGTGTCTATCTGGGTGTGAAGGTACGGAATAAGTTGCGCATTGACAACGGAAAAGAACGAAAAGACAATGAGCTTAACAATATTTTGCGCATGTGGAATGTCTTCCTAAATTTACTTCGCGAACAGTTTTGTGTATAATCTTCCAAGCCAAAAGCCTTACACCTTAATGATATACGCGCGAGGGAGAGTTTCAATCCCTTGTTTTTTAATAGGTTGTTGGGCTCCCACGTTCTTGTAAAGCCACCAATAAAGCCGCATTGCACCACGTCTTGCCAATCTGTTATCTCAAAACATTTCGGTGCTTTTCGGGTTTTTGCCCCAAAACATTTCGGTATTTTTCGGGTTTTTGCCTAAAAACATTTTGGTAAATCAAATGTGGTAGGGTATGTCGTAGTAGGGATTTAAGGCAGAAAGATTGATTGATGAGGAAACCTTCTCTAAAAAAATAAGTATGACATCGCCGATCTTATTACCTAGTAACGAGGGAAAAGAGTCCCATGTTCCCACGGTCGGATGGACCATTACGTTTGTATACATTCCTTCGCTGTCCAATGTACGAAAGGCGTAGACATCCTTCTTTGTTCTAATATCTTCCATGTCAGGATAGTGGGTCCGATATATTGGATACATCAACCTCAAGTATTCAAGTAAAATTGCTTGGTCTATAACAGCAGATTCTTCTGCGTCGACAAATGCCTGCTTAATCTCTTCCGTCGTCATTCCGCTTTCAATCATATAGACCAACAAATGAAATATGGGGAATGACGTTGGAAGAGTAATGGTTTTGCCGGTGCGTGGATTAGTTATGACATATTTTGACGATTTTAAATAATGGTTTGTGTCTAAATGAGCAAGTTTACTTAAATCTCTTATCGAACTTTGTAACAATTTATTCTTAAACTTTCCGAATATAGGAAATAGATAAGGTAGCCCTATATAGTTTTCCAGTCTATTTTCTATGGCCTCAACCACCTCATATTTGATACTATATCGGAAAGGTTCGCGCGACAGAAATTTACTCATATAGCCTTCGTAGCATGCTCCATCTCCATAAAAGTGGTGGAAGATGTGCTTGGTGACATCATAATCCATCACTAATACGATGTTGTTAAAACCAAACTTGTTACCAACTTTATCTGGTGTATTGCTGTCTTCCATGTGTGCGCTGATAACATTAAGTATTCTGAATAGGTGCTTTGGGTCTAAGCGGTCTAGGTCTTCTATAATTAATACGGGTTTCTTTCCTTTCCATGCTGGGCCATTCATCTCATGGTCTTCGCCCATCCACTTTATCGTTTCTCTTATCAGCTTTGTATATCCATCTTCTTCGTAAATACTGCCTTTTTGCTTTGCGAACGTAGACAAATACTTGTCTGCGGTATGCTTTTTCTGCTCATATCGTTCCTTTATCTTACAAAATCTATCGAAGATTTTGTTGTAGAGTGTCCCTCCTGGGATGAAAGACAAGATGAAAGATATAATGGAAACGACATCTTCAAAGTTAATGAGAGAATCGAAAATTGCCTCTAAATCAATATTATTTAGAAGTTCTTGGTTGTTCAGCTGCACGATGATGTCTCGTTTGATATATTCAAACACATCTTCGTTAGGGGCAACAGAATAGTTAACGGGGTAGATGGTGAAGAACTCGTACTCCTTGTTTGCCGTTTCATCGTTTCTTAAAGCATTCAATAGGTGCGTTTTTCCATCGCCAAACCTTGCCGATAAGATGATTCTATCGGTTGAGTCTAAGTATTGAACGAAATCTTTTACCTTTTCAGAAACGTCAATATCCAGTGTCCCGATTTGCATTGTTGTGTGGTGTTTTGATTTGTTGTCGTTGAAAGTATGCGGTAATTATGGCTAGCGGCACTCGCTTGTTAAGCCTTTTTCCTTCTTCTTTTTCGTGTAATCGCTTGGCATCGTCATCGTTTTGGCGCAGGCTTATATTTTCTTTCGCCTAACAAAGGCTACCATTTCATTGAACACATCCACGTTGGCCAACTTCATGATGCCGAGATATAGCAGGCCTGCAACGACAATGCGCACGCCAAGCAGCAAGGGCAAGAGGGTGATGGTTTGGGTGGCGAACCATGTTAAGGCCATAACACCAAGGGCGGCGAGGGCGAAAGGCATCGTGTCGAGAGCCAATAAGCGAAGTTTGTAGTCGGCCAATCGGCGGGCGAACAGTCCCCAAACGCCAAAGCAGATGATGTTGAGCGTAACCAAGGCGCATATCATCCACTTGATGCCGAAGGGGTAGAGCGAGAGCATGGCCACCACTTGCGTAACGCCCAAGCCGAGGTTTACGTAAAGGTAAACAGACGAACGACCCTTGCTTATTACTAAATTGGAAAGCAAAAACGATAAAGGGATGAAGGCACCACCGATGCAAAGCAGTTGCATGTATTCTGCACTTCGCGCCCACTTCTCGGTGATGGCCACGGTGATAAACTCGTGCGCTACCATGCCCAAACCGAAAAGTAAGGGGAAGGAGAGCAAGGCCGCCAACCGCATCATCTTTCTAAGTATGCGCAATTGCCGTTCGCGTTCGTCGCCAACGTCTACCAATACGGGCTGCGCCACCTGTGTAAGCATGCCTTGTATTAAGAAAAAGGCCTTTGAATGCCATTGGTAGGCCTGGTTGTAGGCACCTGTGCTGGATGCCGAATAATAGTGGCCGAGCAGCAGGTTCATGATGTTGTTGTTGATGTCGGTGAGTATCGACGAGAACAACAGCTTGCTGCTGAACTTGAACATGTGCCTAACGGGTTGCCAATCGATGGCGAATGTGGGTCGCCAATGCGAGTAGTGCCAATAGAGTAGGGTGTTGATGAGCACGTAAAGGTTGGTTTGTGTGGCGAATGCCCAATAGCCGTAACCGCTCCATGCCATCCATACGGCCACAGAGCTAGACACGAAGGTGCCTGTGAGGTTGGCTTTGGCCACTTGTTTGGCCATGATGTTCTTGGCGAGATAGGCCGATTGGGCTGTGCCGAAACTGGAAAAGATGAGGGATAGGAAGGCATAACGGCACAGCGGAATGAGTTGGGGGGTGTGGTAGTAGCTGGCGATGAGTGGCGCAAGGAAGAAAAGTAGCATGTAAAGCCCCCCCCCCATGGCGATGTTAAACCAGAAAACGGAGTTGTAGTCGCGGTGTTGGGGTTGCTTGATGTTGTTCAGTGCCGCCTTGAACCCGCTGTTTTGCAGGTCGTTGGCCACCAACGCAAAGATGCTTATCATGGCAATCATGCCGTAGTCGGTGGCGTTGAGCAATCGTCCCATCACGATACCCATCGTCACGCCGATTAGTTGGAGCATCACGTTGTTGAGTGCGCCCCAAAAAAGACCCTTGGCTGTTTTCTCTTTTAATGATTCCATAATTATATCTAGATGGGCTAGGGGTTCTGGTTGTTCTAGGAGTTCTAGTTAATCTAGAAGTGCTAGGGATTCTAGTTGTTCTAGTTGTTCTAGTTAATCTAGAAGTGCTAGGGGTTTTAGTTGTTGTAGGGTTTCTAGTTATCCTAGTTTCCTAGCTGCCTAGTTTCCTAGCTTGCTAAACCAGTGCTTGGCCTTAACCATTCGCCCTTTCGCTGCCTGCAAAATTACCACTTGTTGCGAAAACCACAAAGAAAAGCGGCAAGTATTAGGGCGGGGCGGGCGAAATCGTTGTGCAATGGGCAGCAAGGAACATCGAACAGAAGCGTTTACAATGGCAAACACGATGCTCATACAATCTGACATCCAGAAAGATAATTTGTTTGATTTAGGTCAAAAGGTTCACGTTTTATAAAAATAATCGTCCAAAAACTTGCAAGTTATAAAATAAATTCCTAACTTTGCAATGTGTTTTTCATGGTATTAGATTTAAGGTTAACAAAAGGTTGGGATTCAGCGGAATCCCTTTTTTTGTGCCCATAGGTTGCGATGCCCAGCAACCAGTGTTTTAATTGGCGTGGAAAGAGGTGCAAAAAATCTTTTTGCTTGTTGCTCCCTCGTTTTATGTTTCATATTGCTTGCACCTTAGTAAGCATGCTGCACGGCTTGCCCGAAAAGCTTTGCGCGGTGGTTTCAACTTGTAAGTGCCGCGTGGTTTCGCCTTCGTCTCGTTTGTTTGTCAGACCAATTTAATTGTTATACCTTTGCACGCGAAATCTGCTAAAAGCTAAAAATACAGCAATCAACATTTATAAACAAACCCAAAGAAGATGCTAAAACACTATTACGCATTGCCGCCCTTGGCTAATAGGGCGGTATTGGTGGCTTGGTTGGCCCTTTCGCCTATGGCATGGGCTATGGCCGGCACAAGCAACACGCAGCCCAACGCAACATCTTTGCAGCAAAACACGCGCAAAACGGTTAACGGAACCGTTACCGACACCAACGGCGAGCCGCTGGTTGGCGTTAGCGTGCGCAGTAAAGACGGCAAGGGAGGTACGATAACCAACATCGACGGACAATTCTCGATGCAAGTTGGCGATGGAGAAACCATCGAAATTTCGTATGTGGGATATGCCACACAAACGTTAAAGGCCAACACCACCACGCCCATGACCATCGTTATGGAGGAAGACAAGAAATTGTTGAACGAGGTGGTGGTTACGGCACTGGGTATAAAGCGCGAGGCAAAGGCGCTTACCTACAACGTGCAAGACCTGAAAGGAAGCGAAGTGACGCGCGTTAGAGATGCGAACTTTGTGAACGCCTTGGCTGGAAAGATTGCCGGCGTTACCATTAATCAGAACTCATCGGGCGTGGGAGGCTCGTCGCGCGTGGTGATGCGCGGTACCAAATCGCTGTTCGGAGAGAACAACGCGCTGTATGTTCTTGACGGCATTCCCATGCAAGGACTTCGCACCAAGCAAAGCGACAACTTCTACGAGTCGGTGGAAGTGGCCGACGGTGACGGCATTTCGAACATCAACCCCGACGACATCGAAAGCATGTCGGTGCTGACGGGTGCGTCGGCTGCCGCCCTTTATGGCAATCGCGGTGCCAATGGCGTTATCCTTATCTCCACGAAGAAGGGCGCAGTGGGACGTCCCAAGGTGTCGTTCTCTAACAGCACCACCTTCACCCGACCCTTCGTTACGCCGCAGTTCCAAAACACCTACGGCCGAAAAGATGGCGAATTTGCCAGCTGGGGCGAGAAAATGGAGCGCCCTTCAAACTATAACCCGCTCGATTTCTTTAATACGGGCTTCAATGTTTCCAACTCTGTGGCCTTGTCTACGGGTAGCGAAACCAGTCAGACCCACATTTCGGTGGGCGCGGTTAACGCGGGCGGCATCGTACCCAACAACCGATACAACCGCTACAACTTTACTTTCCGCAACTCGTGGGACGTTATTAAAGATGTGTTGGAATTGGATTTCAGCTTGCTTTATGTGAAACAGAACACCCGCAACGGCATTGGTCAGGGTATGTACTACAACCCCTTGGTACCAACCTACCTGTTCCCACCCAGCGACGACTTCAAACGCTATGCCGTTTACGAAATGTACAACGCCGTGCGCAACTTCAAAACGCAGAACTGGCCTTATGGAAACCTGGGATTGGGCATGCAAAACCCCTTCTGGATTGTAAACAGGAACAAGTTTGAAACCAATCGCGAGCGTTTCATCGCCAGTTTCTCGGCGCGTTGGAACATCACCTCGTGGCTCAACATACTGGGTAGGGCGCGTATGGATAACGCTTATACCGACTTCGAACGCAAGCTTTATGCCTCTACCGACGGACTTTTCTCTAAGCCCGCAGGTAACTGGATGACGCAAGACGACAAGAACACGTCTACCTATCTCGACTTCCTGATTAACATCGACAAGCAATTTGCCAACGATGAGATACGCCTTTTGGCCAACATCGGCGGAAGCTACTTTGACGAACGCTATACAAGCAAAACCTTTGAAGGCAACTTGGCACGCGTGCCCAACTTCTTCCATCCCTCCAACATGTCGCCCACCGAGAGCAGCACGGCACATGCCAACTTGCACACGCAAACCCAATCGTTCTACGCCAAGGTTGAAGTGGGCTACCGCAACTTCCTCTTTGCCGATGCAACGGGCCGCATCGACTTCTTCTCTACTTTGCTCGGAACCAGCAGCAACAACGTGTTCTACCCCTCGGTAGGTGCTTCGGTGTTGCTCACAGAAGTGTTGCCTTTGCCCAAAAACATCTTCTCGTTGTGGAAGATACGCGGTAGTTATGCACAGGTGGGTAACCCGCCTTCGCCCTATCTTACGCGCGAAGCCGTGGCCTTGTCTAACGGAACGCCCAAGAGTGGGGCCTTTACGCCGGCCAGTCACCTCAAACCTGAAATGACAAAGGCCTTCGAATTGGGTATGGACTTGCGCCTGTTCGACAACAAACTGAACATCGCCGCCACCTATTACAACAGCAACACCTACAACCAACTGTTCCGTTACAAGCTGCCGCCTAGCTCTGGCTACGAGTATGCTTTCGAAAACGCAGGTAAGGTAAACAACTGGGGCGTGGAACTTAGTGCCACCTACAACCAGAAACTGGGCCCTGTTGATTGGTCGGCTAACCTCGTTTATTCGCTCAACCGAAACGAAATAAAGGAGCTGTTGCCCGAATACGTAACCGACCGCACCACCAACACCACGGTGAAAGCACCAACGGAGTTTGAGGTTTCGTCGGCCGAGTCGTACAAAATGATACTGCGCAAGGGCGGAACGATGTCGGACATCTACGCATCGCACCTCAAACAAGACTACCAAGGCAACATCTTGGCTAGCGGAGGCGTGCAGAAAGACGAGAACGACTTTGTGAAAGTAGGCTCGGCCGCACCACGATACAACATCTCGCTACGCAACAGCTTTGCTTGGAAGGGCATCGAACTGGGCTTTATGTTCGATGCACGCGTGGGCGGAGTGGTTGTTTCGGCAACGCAAGCACTGATGGACCAGTTCGGCGTGTCTAAGCAAACGGCCGATGCTCGCGATGCAGGCGGAGTGCGCGTGAATAACGGACTGCTGAATGCAGAACAATATTATGGCGTGGCTGCCGGCGGACGAACGGGACTTTTGGCGCATTACACTTACAGCGCAACTAACGTTAGGCTTCGCGAAATGTCTATTTCGTACGACCTGCCCACGGCTTGGTTTGCCAATAAGCTTAAAGTAAATCTGTCGCTAACGGGTCACAACCTGCTGATGATTTACAACCGCGCACCCTTCGACCCCGAACTGACTGCCAACACGGGAACCTATTATCAAGGGTTCGACTACTTTATGCCCCCCAGCCAACGCAGCATGGGCTTTGGAGTAAAGGTGAACTTCTAAACTTCACAACCTAAAACAAGCAACAATGAAAAATAAAATAAAAACTCTTTTTGTGCTCCCTGCACTATGTCTGCCCTTGGTTGGCTGCCTAGATTCGAGCCTTAACGACGACCCCGACAGGGCTAATCCCGCATGGTTGGGATATGATAACCTGCACGGAACCTACCTTACATCCTTGCAACGCAACGTAGTGCCCGAAGACCAGAACGACTTTCAGCTGGCCGAAGACCTCGTGGGCAACATGTTCGCCGGCTATTATGCAGGAACGCAAAGCTGGGAAGGCGGCTTCAACGGTACCACTTACGCCTTTCCCGACGGCTGGAAAGACCGCCCCTTCTCGGTGGCTTTCACCAAACTGATGAGCAATTGGCAGCAGTTGCGACTTAAAGCCGACTCGGCCAGCGTGCTTTTCGCTGTGGGCGAAATAGTGAAAGTTGAGGCGATGCACAAAACAACCGACATATATGGCCCCATACCTTACACCCGCTTCGGCTTGGAAACGCCCGTACCTTACGACTCGCAAGAGGCTGTTTACATGCGTTTCTTCGCCGAACTGAACCATGCCATCGGCGTTTTGACGAACTTCGACAAGTTCAATCCCAACGCAAAGCCCTTGGATAAGTTCGACCTTATCTATGGAAGCGACTTGAAGAAGTGGATTAGGTTTGCCAATTCGCTTAAACTACGCTTGGCTATGCGATGCCGCGCCGTGTATGATGGAGCGCAGAAACTGGCAGAAGAGGCCGTGAACAACCCCTATGGCGTGTTGGAAGACAATGCCGACAACGCGGTGATGCAGACGGTTGGCGCGCTCTCGTTCACCTATAACAACCCCTTCTACAACATATATAGTCCCGAAGGCTATAACGAAGACCGCATGGGTGCCACGATGGACGCTTACCTGAACGGCTTTGCCGACCCGCGTTTGCCCAAGTTCTTTGCCAAAGCCAAAGGAGATGTGTATCGCGGACTGCGCAACGGAATGCGTAACGGTAAGGATTTTCAGGGCGATGAAAGGCTGTCGATGCCCACAATAACCCGCTCTACCCCCTACGTGTGGATGACTGCGGCCGAGGTTTGGCTGCTTAGGGCCGAAGGTGCATTGTTTGGTTGGAACATGGGTGGCACGCCACGCGAACTTTACGAGCAAGGCATAACCACGTCGCTCGACCAATATGGACTAGCCAGCGCCGCCGAAGCTTATCTCACCAGCACCGCCAAGCCCAGTGCTTACCCAGGTTTGGGAACCAGTACTGCGGCAGAAGCACCATCAGATATCACGCCTGCATGGGACGAAAGCGCAACGAAAGAAAAGAAACTCGAACGTATCATCACCCAAAAGTGGATTGCCATCTACCCCTTAGGCCAAGAGGCATGGAGCGAATTTCGCAGAACGGGCTATCCCAAGCTGTTCCCCGTGGTAGACAACCTGAGCAATGGCAAGGTAAACACCAACGTGCAAGTGCGCCGTGTGCCCTTCCCCGCCAGCGAATACGTTGGAAACAGGGCCGAAGTGGAAAAGGCTGTGCAGCTGCTTGGCGGCGAAGACACGGGCGGAACACGCCTATGGTGGGACAAACAATAACCTCGAACGCCACATTAGCTACTATCATTTACGCATCAACAAGCGTTTGTGTTAAGCCAACGTTAATATAAAGACAAGAACTGCGAGCCTGTAACTCGTGTTAACTTGTCAACCGATAAACAGAATATAATAATGAACGTAACAAACATATTCCACGGGATTGCATCCCTTGCTCTGGCTGCTGCGGCACTCACCTCGTGCAACACCAGCATCGAGGCGCTTGAAATCATCAAGCCCGAAGAGAAGAGCGAACAGTATTACGCCGACTTGCGCGCTTACAAGCAACGAACAGACCACGAAGTGTTCTTCGGTTGGTTCGGCGGTTGGAACACCAAGTCGCCCAACATGATTGGTTCGCTTAAAAGCGTACCCGACAGCGTAGACATCATCTCCATTTGGAGTGGAACATACGACCGCGAAGACATTGAATACGTGCAACGAGTGAAGGGAACACGCGTTACCTTCACTATCTTCGCCCACAAAATACCCGCACAGTTCTTGGAAGGCGAAAACCACGACCAAGTAACCCGCGAAGCTATTGAGCGTTATGCCGTGTCGTTGGTAGATACCATGAAGGCTTACGGCTACCAGGGCATCGACCTAGACTACGAACCCGGCTATCAAGACCCGGCCGGCGGGCCTTTCACCGGGCCACTTGTAGGTCCGTTGAACGTGTATCCCAACTATCGCGACAACATGGAGATATTTGTAAAGAAGCTAGGCGAGTTCATCGGGCCTAAGAGCGGCACGTCCAACCTGCTCATTATCGACGGCGTGCCCTTCGATGTGAAACCCGAATTGGCCGAATACTTCAACTATGGCGTGGTGCAAGCCTACAACAGTAGTAGCTATGCCGACCTGCAACGCCGTTTCAACAATGCCGCCGCACGCGGATGGAAACCCGAACAGTACATCTTTGCCGAAACTTTCGAGGGCGGTAAGGCCGCCACAGGAGGCGTACAGCATTTGTTGCAAGACGGTAAGCGGGTGCCTTCGCTCGTGGGTATGGCGCATTTCTTGCCCGAATATAACGGCAAGAAGGTAACGCGAAAGGGCGGATGCGGCACTTATCACATGGAGAACGACTACGATAACTGGCCCAACTACAAGTTTACGCGCCGGGCTATAGAGATAATGCAGACCCATCGCGACACCGTAGCAACCACAAAACCCTAACAAACAGCATTCAAAAAACAATGAAAAAGATATTCAGAAAACTGCCCCTCGCACTGGCCATGCTCTTGGTTGCGGCCTGCAACGACGGCATTAAAAGCTACGATGGACTTTACATCGTGGGTACGCAAGGCAAGGAAGTAACAACTACACTCACCGTAGACGATGTTCCTTCGGCCATTGGCGTGAACGTGGCGGCCAGCGAACTGGCTAAGGAAAACATCAACGTTGAACTGAAAGCCGCACCCGAACTGGTGGAAAGCTTCAACAAGGAGCATCACAAGAACTACGTGTTGCTGCCACAAGACGCGTATAAGCTAGAAAACACCACGCAGACCATCATGGGCGGCAAGCACGTTTCGGATAAGGGCACACAGCTTACCATCGTTAATCTCGAAGCCATGCGGCCGGGCACCACTTACCTTTTGCCCCTAAGCATTGCCAATGTTCAGGGCTCAGACATGCCCGTTATCGAGGCTTCGCGCACCATTTACGTGGTGGTTAACCAAGTTATCGTTACCAAAGCTGCCGATTTGAGCAGGGCGTGGAGGTTCTACTATGCCGATTTCAGCAACAATAAGGGCCGATTTGATACCCATGCCATGAAGAGCGTTACTTTCGAGGCGCGTGTCAGGTTCAAGAAGATGGACGCCAACAGCAGAAAATGGTGCTATTCGGTTATGGGATTGGAAGAAAATCTCTGCCTGCGAACGGCAGGAGGACCGGCAGATGGATGGAAATTGCAGCTTGGCGACCCCAACCACATCGATTCGCGCGACGTGTTGCCCAACGACAAGTGGGTGCACTTGGCCTGCGTTTACAACGGCGAAACGGGCAAAAAGTACATCTACATCAACGGCGAACTGCAAGCCGAAACCACGGATAGCCGCAAAACCATCAGTCTGGCCAACGCCTACGGCCAGAACGACCTCTTTTATATCGGTCAGTCGGCCAGCGACGACAGGTGCATGGAAGGCTGGGTAAGCGAGGCGCGCGTATGGGCAACGGCCAGAACGGCTGCCGAATTGAAGAACAACGTGTGCTGGGTAGACCCCACTTCAAAAGATCTCGTGGCCTACTGGCGCTTTAACGAGGCACAAAAGCAGGGCGACAAATGGATTGTTACCGACCTTACGGGCAATGGTTTCAACGCCTATTACTTCTCCTGGCCCTCTGGTCAAGAGCCCAGTTTCGTTGATGGCGTGCGCTGTCCCGAATAGTTGCAGCCCCAATAGGCCGCCATTGGCGCACACATCAGCTAGCAGGGCGAAGGCTCTGCAACAATAAAAAGCAACAACCTATACCGCAAGGGGGAGCGTACATGCCGTACGTTCCCCCTTTCTTTATTCCGTTCTCCCACGTCGTTGCCCCGCAAGCCAAGCCTACAACTGCCCTCATCCCATAAGCAAGGGTGGGCAATGGCTTACCGAAACACGTTCGAAATCAATGGCATCCTAATTCCTTCGGATGCTGATAAAATCGACAAACGAGGCGAATTTGCGGAGAAACCCAAGGTGTAAATTGTCTTAAATATTGCTAATGCAGATAAAGTTGTAAAATAAATGGCTATCTTTGTGCAATGAACAAGCCCTAGAAAGGGGCATTCTTTCAGCGACAACAAACACCACAACCATGCGAATAACTGTAATAGCCAAAAATGCAGGCAGAAGAAAAGAACTGGGAAAACGCCAAATAGAACTGGCCAAACACCCCCAAACGCTGCAACAACTGCTAGAAGAACTAACACTGATAGGCTTGGCCGATGCCCAAGCCGAGCGTACTAACCAGCCTTTGTCGCAAAGCGACATCGATGCGCAAGCCGAAGAGGGGCGCGTACGCTTTGCCGAGGGCTACGCCACCAACAACGACACGCCCGAAAAATCGCTCGAACGCATGCGCCAAGCCTTCGTCGACGGCTTGTTTCGCGTGTTTGCCGACGGCGAAGAACTTACCCAATGGGACGCACCGCTGGCTTTGCACGAAGACAGCGAACTGGTGTTCATCCGATTTACCATGCTTACAGGCCTTTGTTGGCGAATGATTTTCTAAACGCCTTTTGTGTATGCCGCCTACAAACATGCTTGAACATCGGCTTTAATAAATGCCTAAACCATACCTTATATATAATATGCAAACTTATAAAGAACTAGTGGCAAAGAGCCACGACTATCTGAAAGCCCTCGACAAAGACAAACTGAACCAGTACGAAAAGAAGTTTGTTAAAGAACTGCTTAGCAACAAAGACTCACTTCGCGAGTATTCTTTCGATCGCGACGTCATCGCCAAGATGCCCCTGCTAAACGCCACCGCACTGATAAATGGCGGCGGAGCACTGCCCAATTTGCTGCCAACAGAGCTGTCGCAGTTGCTGGCTAGCTATCTGCACGAACTGGGAGAGTACTCGCCAACACGCGGAATATATCGCATAAGCCTGCGCCGGCGCGACTTTAACCTGAGAAATCGGCAAGAGGACATAAAGGAAGCCTACTTCGCTTTCTATGTTTTCGCACTGCTGGGAGGCGACATCTCACAGCTTGTGCGCGGACAATACCAAGTGAAAGATTGGGACTACGGCAACCCATCTTTCGAACATGTGATAACCGCTTACTTGTTGGCAAACAACCAAACCGCCATACAAGCGGCGCGCGAAGTGCTTACCAGCGAAAACAACGTGGGCATACTTACGCACGCCTTGATACGAAGCATTGAGCGAACAAACATAGAAGAACTGCACACACTGCTGCTGCAAACGCTGAAAGCGGCACAACTGCAAGAAGGATTAAGGCAAAGCATCGTTGAAACAGGCGACGAATGCAACCTCGCTTTCTTCGAACGACTGCTGCAAATCATCGACCAAGAAAACATGTTGCGTTTCGCATCGGTAAGGCGTTCGGTACAAGTGTGGGCCGGCTTAGGCTATGAAGAAATAGAAGATAAAGACATCAAGACCATATTTAACGCCATACGCACATTCTTCCGCAACCCCGAAATGCGCGAAGAGGCCTATCGCGGCGACAACCCCTTGCTGGTGTACGTGGCACTTTATACGGCAGGTCTTGACGATTACGAACAGAGCGAGCGGGCCGCACTGAACCTCATCGACGGCCAATACCCGCAACAAGTGCGCGTGGCTGCCATATATTACCTGTATCGCAGCGACAACTTCGAGGGCGAAAAGCATCTCGAGCTGCTGTGCAGACACCTCGACGACAAGTATGTGCTTGCCTTTACGGTGAACATGCTAAACAGTTCAGAACGATTTGCCGAGGTAGACCGTGGCGACTTTGCCCGCCTATCAGACAGCGAACATGCGCTGTACCTACAACTTTTCGACACCGTTTACGAGTGGCATAAGGGCTTAAAGGCTAACGAAACCTTGCGTTATGGCAGTTTTGAATGGTTTGCCTTGAACACAGGGACATCTACCACTACCGACGTGCTGTGGTATCTGGCCGCCCGACTGGGCGAACAAAGCTGCATCGACCGTTTCCTTACGATGAAACAACCCGCGTATTATGTGCACTGCATGAACGATTACAGCTGGGGCAGCAACAAAAAACGCGTGCCGTTAACGGCTTTCATCGAAGATTTCTTCCCCAAAGGCAGCGCCGAATGCCGTGCGCAGTTTGTGGTTAACAACCTTGTGGCGATGGAAAGCGACAAGTTTAAACGCTTTGTAGAGATTGGACCTAAGCAAACTTACAACGAGGCTCAGATAAAAACACTAGAAAATAAGTTGAAGTCGAAGGTGTCTACCACGCGCCAACGTGTTATAGCCATGCTCTTGTGGCTGCCCGACGAACAGCTCATTGAGAGCTATACGCGCATACAAAAGCTGAAAGCACCCGACATTGAAGGCTCGTTGAGCGAGTTGCGCGAGGGGTCGCCTGCTTTGGCTAAGGCCTTCGGACCGCCCACAACTCAAACCACAGGCCAGGCCATGAAGGCTTATCCCGGCGAAGAAGGCGGCTACGGACTGTACACCCCCGTAGAAATTGCCGAACCCGAAGTGCCCAACCCCTTTAACAGTGCACCCCAAGGCGGGCTGAAAGGCATGCTCTCGAAGATTACGGGAAAGGATGATGCACCCGACGTAAGCGGCATTTTTGCCTATACCTACGAGCAAATGCACGACCTTTACCTGAAAATGGAGGCCATTATAGACGCCAATGCCGACAGGCAATATAAGGACAGATGGAACGACGACCGTGTGTTGGGCGACAGATACCTAGCATACACAAGCAAAGAGGGCGGTTATGATAGTCTGCCTTTCCCCGAATTGTGGGAACAATTCTTTGAAGAAAGCGGCATAAAAGACGAAGAACTGTATGGCTTATACCTAATGGTCGAATGGATTGGTAGGGATGACAACTTCTTGAAACTCGACTTGCCCAACTATCCCCTTACGTCCAAGCAAAGAGGTGGGGAAATGAAGTACCGCTCGCATTTTAGAGAGGTGATAGAAGGCCGCTTTTATAAGGTGCGCGAACAACGACCCGAATTGTTCTTCGAGCCTTCTTACCTCATGTCGTCGCTTTTCTACTTCTTCTGCAACGAGAAAAAGATTGTGCGGAAAACAAAGTATAGCACCTATATTTACCCCATACCGTCTTGCACGCCGCTAAACGGAGCAATGCAAACAATGGAGCAAACCTGGCGCACAGACGAAGAGTTTGCCCGTTGTTCAAACCTCTTGTTGGCCATTAGTCGCAAGTTTTATCTTGAAGACGACGAGAAGGACAGGAGCAACTATCGGCTCCCGCCGCTCATGGCTGCGCGAATGAACCTCGAAGGTAGGCTCACCGACGACCAGCTCATGCAGATGTTGATGGCCGAAAAGGGCGGTATGTTGGAGAGTGCAACCTTTGCCGTGTACTACGACAGCGACTATCGGCGCAAGCCCCAATGGGACTTGACACCCCAAAAATCACGTTACGACAAGGCCGTGTACGAGCATTTGCGCAACGTGGTTAACCGCATTGCCAACCAGTTGTTCGACATTGAGCTGACAAGGCGCAATGCACCCACGCCCGCAACCAACCTCTTGACTGGCAGCTATCGCAGTAAGGTGGTGCTATGGGGCACGGCCAACCTGCAAAAGGCCATGGCCGCACTGGGCAAAGAGCATTTGGTGCGCGATTATAGCGGCAAAGAAAAGCGCGCCGTGCTTACTTCGTGTATCGTGCATTGCTATCCATTAGACACCGATACGCCCGACATGCTTAAAGGCATTGATGCTGCCCGACTGGTGGAATTGGCCTTCTTCGCCCCACAGTGGATGGAGCTGGTGCGCCAACACCTCAATTGGAAGGGTTTCGACGAGGCTTATTACTACTTTGTGGCGCACACCAAAGAGAGCGACAGCGAAGAAAAACGGGCAACAATAGCCCTTTACACCGACCTCGCACCCGAAGACCTGGCCGATGGTGCCTTTGATGCGCGCTTGTTTAACGAGGCTTTTAAGAAGGTTGGAAAGAAAAACTTCGCCCTGTTCTACGATGCGGCTAAGTACATGGGCAGCAGCAATTATCATGGTCGTGCACGTCGTTTTGCCGATGTTACGCAAGGCTTGATAAAAGAAAAGCAACTGATGGAGCAGATAGACAAGACGCGCAACAAAGATGCCTTGTGCGCCTTGGGCCTTGTGCCGCTGCCAAAGAAGAATATAGACACGGCCTTGCTGAAACGCTACAAGCGCATTCAGGCGTTTTTGAAAGAAAGCAAACAGTTTGGCGCACAACGTCAGGCATCCGAGAAACGAACGGTTGAGATTGCCTTGATAAACCTTGCTCGTTCGGCAGGATACGACGATGTGATACAGCTAGTGTGGCGCATGGAAGGCCATTTGGTGGCCGATAAGAAAGCTCTGCTCGACGGCATGGAGGCCGAAGGCTACCTTATCCGTGTTGAAATTGCACCCGATGGCACAAACAAAGTGGTGATAGAGAAAGACGACAAACCGCTGAAATCGGTGCCAACGAAGTTGAAGAAGAACGCCACTTACCTGGAAGTGAACCAAACGCATAAGGAGTGGACACTGCAATATCGTAGGGCACGCGAGATTTTTGAAGACATGATGCGCCAGCAAACAACCATCATGCCTGCCGATGCCGCCGTTATTGAGGCCAATCCCATCGTGGCTCCGCTATTTGCCAAGCTGCTTGTGCAGCAACACGACCACATGGGACTGTATGCCGAGGGTAAGCTGCACACGTTGGATGGCGAACAAACCATCGACCCCGACACCCCGCTAACCATCGTGCACCCCTATCATCTGCACGCATCGGGCAAGTGGGCGGCATGGCAGAGCCGACTGTTCGAGATGCGATTGGTACAACCCTTTAAGCAGGTGTTCCGCGAATTGTATGTGCCCATCGAAGAAGAGGCCGACAAAAACGAAAGCCGCCGTTACAGCGGTTATCAGATACAAGTGCGCCAAACGTTGGCAACGTTGCGCTCGCGTGGATGGGTGGCCGACTACGAAGAGGGCCTTCGCAAGGTGTTCCATAAGCAAGGGGTGGTGGTTTCGCTTTATGCGCGGGCCGACTGGTTCAGTCCGTCAGACATCGAGGCTCCTGCCATCGAGTATGTTCGCTTTGACAGAACGCGCGGCATAGAGCCTTTACACATTGCCGATGTCGACCCCGTGCTGTACAGCGAGGTGATGCGCGACGTTGATTTGGCTGTAAGTATCGCCTTCGTTGGTGGTGTAGACCCCGAAACGGGTCAGTCTACGCGTGAGCTTAGGGCGGCAATTGTTCGCTGTACGGCCGAGATGCTCAAGCTTAACAACGTGCGTGTGGATGGCAATTTCGCTTTTATCGAGGGCACTTTGGCCGACTACACCGTGCATTTGGGTTCTGCCAACGTGCGCCAGCAGGGTGGAAAAGAAATTCCCATCGTTCCTGTGCATAGCTCGCAACGCGGTAAACTTTACCTGCCTTTCGTTGACGAAGACCCGAAGACGGTTGAAATCGTGTCGAAGGTGGTGCTGTTGGCCGAAGACAATAAGCTGAAAGACCCCACCATCTTGCAGTGGATTGAGCGGAGGTAGCAACATCGGGCGGGTGTGAACAGCCCCGAAAGCGTGCTGCCCACAGCTTATCTTGGCATTGTTGGGTAATAATAAGTGGTGTGCTTGCCCCCAAAAAGCGTACTATGCCCAAGAAACTCGGAAATTGTAATACCTATGCGTAAGGTGTGCTTGCCCCTAAAAAGTGTACCACGCCCAAGTGGAGTATATTGTTCATGTAGCTTTTGCGGGTGTGTTTGCCCCTAAAAAGTGTACCACGCCCAAGTTGCCAAGCCTAGCAATTAAATGGAAAAAGAGCCATATCATGCCCTGTACTAGGGTGTTGATGTGGCTCTTTTCTTTGGGTTTAAGCGCATCTGCGTTTTATTTTTTACGCTGATGCCCTCTGCACCACAACACAGCTGCTTTGCTTAAATTTGCTCCTACGTTCCTTGTTTTACGCTGATGCCCTCTGCACCAAAACACATCTGCCTTGCTTAAATTTGCTCCTACGTTCCTTGTTTTACGCTGATGCCCTCCGTTCTGTCTGTGTTTTGTAAAGTAATCAGTGTAAATTTTAACATTATGAGTGCCATTTTTGCCCACCAACAACTCACTCGGTTGCAAATTTTCAATTCTCGCGCGAGTTTCTTTGTTGCCAATCGAGGTGTAAGCCTTCACCTTTGGCAGGCTCATTTTGTGCATGTTAATGCAAACCTACTACAAAGTAATATGCTATTTGCAGCAAAAACACGGCTATTTGCAGCAAAACACCTTGCAATATGCCGCAAAATGCGTTGCGTTTTGCCGCTAAATGCAGTGCGATTTGGTGCTAAACGCAGTGCGTTTTGCTGCTAAATGCACGGCTAAATGCTGCTAATTACAAGGCATTTTGCATATATACGCATTGCGAATTGTATATTTATCGCTTTCTTTTCTACATGGAAGAGCGTGCAGGCTATGGTAAAAAGGTGCTTTTTGCGTGCAATTTAGTGGCAAAATGCAGATAATTGGGCTTGCAAAAAACACAACCCATCGGTCAAATAGAAAGGTAAAATGGTGCTAAATGCAGGCGGCGTTCTCAAAAATGGACTAAAAACGAAATGTGCAAGGCCGAAATTTGCTGCTATTTGCCTACTTTTTGGGCTTGTTTTTCGCTAGAATGGGGTGGCGGGAAGGGATGTTTTGTAAAATAAACTCTTAATTTGGGCTGGTGAGTTATATCTATATTTACTCTATGGATATATGTATAGAATGCATGATATTCACCAATTGTAGTTATAATCTCCTATTCAGTGATTATTCTTAGTGTTGGTCTTGTATTGCAGAAGGTCTGAATTACATCTAATGGCAGGCAGAATGCATTTGCCATATCTATATCGCTGTATCCCAAATCTTCATGAAACATACGGTTGGCCAAAATGAAATTGCGAGGACTATCTATATACACTTGTCCCGGTTCATGTTTCTTGTATCCTCTTCTGCTTAACTCTATGTTGAAATATGTGTATTTCTTTTGATCTATTCCTCCTAGAACCCATGCCCGACGGACGATAGAGGCCATCGATGTGAGCCAAAAATGCTTTAAAGGCATTAAGGAAGACAATTTTAACCCCTTTAGTGATGCTTGTATTTCATTTTTTGGCATTAAGAATTCAGATGCAAAATTGTCAGCCTCTTGTTCTTTTGTCTTTTCGCTGTCGCGGTAGTCGGGTATTGCAAAATCAGTAGAAATATGCATGATGATATGTCCCAGTTCATGGGCAATGGTATGCCGTTTCCGATCATTGCTGAACTCTTTGTTGATAATCATAACAGGGATGCCTTTGTCTGTCAAGAAAGAAACACCATCAAAGCCGTCTAAATTGTATGATTTCTCAACTATTACAATTCCATGTTGTTCCAGTAAAGCACAAATATCTCTGACCGGGCCTTGCTTTATTCCCATGAATCTTCTTGTAAATATGGCAGCAGACTCCGGTGTATATCCTTCTTCTAAGTTTAGCATCCTTAGGTCAAAATTAGGGAACTCTATCGAATCTGCTATTTGGTCAACAATATATCCAATAAGCTTATTTGATCTTTCAATTAACTCTTTGTCTTTTTTCAGCAAGCCTGCACGTTTCCGATAGTGAGCATTCTCAACATTGTTTGAGACTATGCGGTCGTAAAAGGATTCAGGAAATCCCAGAAAATCAATAACTTTCTGTTTTACTTCGTCAGAAAGACTTCCTATGCCTTTCTCAAACTTAGATAAATTTGATTGAGACAGACCTACGATATGAGAAGATAACTCTGTTTGGGAATATCCTCTATATTCCCTAACAAAAATTAACTGTCGCGGATTCATATTCATATCGATGATGTTTAAAGAGTCTAGTGGACTCTGGTTATTTTATGTTTCTTTCTTTTTAGCTAACTTCGCATGGGGCTTAATTGCAATCTGACTAGATGATTGTGGAGGAAAGAGTTCCATTTGTGCCTCTACTTTTAAACCTAGTTGTGTTTCGTCAATACACCATTTAACCTTTTCTTCGTCAATATATACAAGCTTTGGACGCGTTATTTCTCCAAAATCATTCATTGTGTAGCCAAAAATGACAATGGGCGAAGTTCCGTCATCTTCTTTATTAAATAGATTCCCTTGTAATTGATTAGCGATTGAAACAGCTGACTTTGTTCGTATGTACATAGGTTGTCCCTTCTTGTCAAGCTTCTTGAAGAGGACTACATAGCCATTCTTATAGAGAAGAATTCTTCCGAATTTACCGCGTTTCAGACTATCTCCAAAGATTTCGCGTAAACACTCAGCTAGCTTTGAATTGAAAATTATAGCCTCGAACCCTCGAACCCTATCTATAGGGCTTGTCTGTGCAACATCTTTCATGTACCTTGGTACTGTCCTATGAAATGCTGTGAACAACAAGGGAAGTACGTCCTTCAAATCCAATTGACATTCTTTAGCACTTATTATGCGCTTTCTCTTTCCGCATTCAAGCAAAGTTTGTATCTTTGCACCAAAATTTAAATATTCCATAAGTTTAAAATTTTATGAGTTATTAAACTCCGTTAGTAATCTCTGTTGCAGCAGGGATTATTTTCGATGCAAAGGTATATATTTTTTTTTATATATTGTATTCTTGGGCATATATTTTTATTTAAAAATTGTATTCCGTTGTGGGTAATGTTATATGCATAATCATTTAGATTTTCTTTAAATGCAGCTCTGATTTTAAGCACACAAGAAATGTCGCTTCTCGCTTTCTTCTGAGATAGACGTGTTGGAGTTCCACTACAAGCGATGGTATATTTCGCTTAAAGGTAGTCGGAAACGGTCGCCCCAAACGCCGTCGGGAAGGCGTATGCCGCATGCTATCACCATATTGATGTCGGCCGAATAGGGTAGGTGGAGTAGGCGTTTAACGCGCCAGCTGTCGAATCCTTCGAGCGGACAGGTGTCGTATCCCACTTCGCTCATGGCCAACATGAACGTTTGTGCCACCAAACCGCAACTCTTGTGCATAACAACGCGCATGTCGGCCTCGCTTGCTTGTCGAACAATAGGGCGGAAAAGGCCAATCACCTGCACCAATGCCTTGCGTAGAAGTCCGGCCAAGCCGAAACAACGCCCATACCAAAGGGGAATGAACTTGCCATAATAAAGCTGCCATCTACGTATGCGTTTCTCTTGTTTCTCGGCAGGACTGTTTCGGCGAACATTGTCTTGCTCGAAAGCAAGCACTGCTTGGGCACGGCGTTTAATTAAGTCGGGGCGAGTTATGAACACCACTAGCTGTTGCGCGGAACTAGCGGCAAGTTGGTCGAGACATGCAGGTACCATCTTCTCCAACATGCTTTTATCGGTGATGTGGTAGCATTCCCACAGCTGCATGTTAGAACTTGTTGGGGCAAGTGTGGCCAGTTGTAGGCACGCTTTCACACGTTCTGGGTCGATTGGCTTGGCTGAATCGAAGTGACGCACGGAGCGTCGGTGGTTCAAAATCTCTTCTAAACTCATGTTGTTTGCATGTTTTGGCGAGTTCGCGGCCGCATATCGTACGTGGTTTGGCCGTGAAACACGCGGTTGATTGTTTGCAAAGATACGCAGCTTTGAAGAGATGACAAACGAAAGAACGGCTTTTTTGATGTGTTAACAGTGGGGAGTTAGCAAGTTGGATGGTAGTTTACGGGTTAACAAGTTTACGAGTTTACAAGTTGGTGAGTTTACAAGGCAACAGGATAAAGAGTAGATATGTTTAACCAGTTATGAGTTCACAAGTTTGAAAAGGCCACAAAGAAACAAGGCATATTACTCCCCTCTTCCCTTGGAGAGGGGCTGGGGGTGAGGCTGGTTGTGGCTGAGTCTGTATAGGCTTAGCGCCAAAAAAAATCCCCACAACACAAGGCTGCGGGGACTCTATAAAATGAAAATATCTCACAAAGAGCGTTGAAACCGAAGTTTACAAATCGCAGATTGGAGTTTGGTTCTTATTCGGCACGGAGCGTAAAGCGGGTGAAGGCCACAACGGTGAGGTCCTTGTCGGCAGCTTTAAGGTATTGTGCAACGCTGAGTTTAGAGTCTTGGATGAACTCTTGTTCAAGCAGGCAGCTCTCCTTAAAGAACTTAGCCATACGTCCCTTGGCGATGTTGTTCACCATCTCTACGGGCAGTGCGGCAGCCTTCTCTTCTGCCACTTCTTTCTTGATGCGGCGGATTTCGTCGGCTTGTGCCTCCGTTATTTCACCTTTCGCAATGCCTTCGGCGATGTGTTCCTCGTTTTCGGCAATGTAAAGATTGAAACCAGCCTTCTTCAAGGCAGCTTGTACAGCCTTTTCTACTTGCTCTTCCTTGGTTTTTTCGATAGCCACTTTCAGCTCTTCGTCCTTAACCGACTGGGGAACGCTAGCCTCATCCAGTGCGATGGGCTTCATTGCAGCCACTTGCATGGTTACAGCGTGACCCTCTTCGGCAGCAGGCTTGTTGGTTTGAACCATCGTGCAGAGCAAGTTCTTGTTCATGTGGTTGTAGGTGTAGATGTTTTCGCCCTCGATAAAGTTATATCCATCGAGTTCCATCTTCTCGCCGGTGATACCCGAACGGGCAATAACAGCGTCTTCAACCTTTGTGCCATCAGCCAACGTAAGCGTTTTCACCTCGTCAAGGCTCTTAGCCTTAGCTGCAACGGCAGCGTCGAGAATGTCTTGCGTAAGCTGAATGTAATCTTTTCCATTAGCCACGAAGTCGGTTTCGCACTTCAAGGCGATGATTGCGCCAAATCCGTTTTCAGCCTTCACGAGCACACATCCGTTAGAGGTCTCGCGGTCTGAACGCTTGGCGGCGATAGCCTGACCCTTAGCGCGGATAATCTCTATTGCCTTCTCGATGTCGCCACCGGTTTCGTCGAGTGCTTTCTTGCAGTCTGCCAAACCAGCACCGGTGAGTTTGCGCAGCTTTTGTACGTCTGCTATTGAAACAGCCATAATATATTCCTTTTCTTTTTTGTTGAGTTGAAAAAAAGAAGCGGCGCGGGTGGTCAACGTCGTGCCCCTTTGCCGCTTCATATTTGTTTGTTAGGCCTCTTCTTTGGTCTCTTCGGCTACTTCGGCCTCGGCCTTAGCCTCTTCCTTACGAGCCTTTTTGGGGGCGCGTGGGGCTTCTTCGGCTTGTTCGGCAGCGGCCTTTTCGTCGGCTTTCTCTACCTTACGCTCTTCCAAACCTTCGGCGATGGCAGCGCAGCAAGCGGTGAGTACCACCTCGATGCTGTCTTTTGCGTCGTCGTTAGCAGGGATAACGAAGTCGATGTCGCGTGGGTTCGAGTTGGTGTCCACCATTGCGAACACGGGGATACCCAAGCGTTTAGCCTCTTTAACGGCGATAGCCTCCTTCATGACGTCTACCACGAAGAGTGCGCTAGGCAAGCGAGTGAGGTCGGCGATAGAGCCAAGGTTCTTCTCTAGTTTGGCGCGTTGGCGCGTTACTTGTAGCAACTCGCGCTTAGAGAGGTTGGCAAATGTACCGTCGCTCATCAGCTTATCGATGTTTGTCATTTTCTTCACAGCCTTGCGAATGGTTGGGAAGTTGGTGAGCATACCGCCCGGCCAACGTTCGATAACGTAAGGCATGTTTACGCTAGCGGCTTTTTCGGCCACAACGTCCTTAGCTTGTTTTTTAGTAGCGACAAACAGGATGCGCTTTCCCGACTTAGCTATTTGTTTGAGAGCTTCGGCAGCCTCGTCAACCTTAGCCACAGTTTTGTGGAGGTCGATGATATGGATGCCGTTGCGTTCCATGAAGATGTAGGGAGCCATTGCGGGGTTCCACTTGCGGCGGAGGTGTCCGAAATGGCAACCGGCCTGTAACAGTTGGTCAAAGTTTGTTCTTGACATGTCTTTGTTTTGTTTGATGTTTACTTTCTTTTTAATTCTGTTTGTATTTAGAACCAACGGGCAGGTAATCGCGGCCGAGGCCGTTGTCGAGTCGTGTCCGTTTAGATACTAAACGTTGTTCAGCTTGTGTTTGTTCCATCTGTTGTGGCTTTGTTAAGCCCTGAAAAGGCTTAGGCTGCACAAGGGATGAGCCTTAGGCGCAGGCCAACAAGCGACAGATGGAAGACAGACACATTAACGCTTGCTGAACTGGAAGCGACGACGAGCCTTGGGCTGACCTGGCTTCTTACGCTCAACGGCGCGCGAATCGCGGGTTAGGAACCCTTGGTCTTTCAGGGCTTTCTTGTCTTCCTCGTTCACCTTAACCAGTGCGCGGGCGATGGCTAGGCGCAAAGCTTGGCTTTGTCCGGTGTAACCACCACCGTCGAGGTTGGCCTTGATGTCGTATTTCTCGGCTACTTCGAGCAGTTGCAGCGGTTGTTTAACCACATACTGCAAGATGGCAGAGGGGAAATATTGGTTGATGTCTTTCTTGTTGATCGTTATCTTGCCAGTACCTTCCGAGAGGTAAACACGAGCTACAGAGCTCTTGCGGCGACCAATTGCATTTACTACTTCCATTTCTTTTCCTTATTTATACTGGTTAATGTCGATGGCCTTAGGCTTTTGTGCAGCCTTATCGTGCTCGGTTCCTTCGAAAACATAGAGGTTGCCCAGCAAATGGCGGCCTAGGATGCCTTTGGGCAGCATGCCTTTAACGGCGTGACGGATGATGCGATCTACGCCACCCTTGCGCTTGCGCAATTCGGCAGGCGTGTTAAAGCGCTGTCCACCGGGGTAGCCAGTATAGCGAGTGTAAACCTTATCGGTTTCTTTCTTGCCTGTGAAAACCACTTTGGCGGCGTTGATGATAATTACATTGTCGCCACAATCAACGTGGGGAGTGAAGTTTGGTTTGTATTTGCCGCGGATAAGCTTAGCTACCTTCGAGCAAAGACGGCCCACTACCTGGTCGGTAGCGTCGATAACCACCCACTCTTTCTTAGCTGTTTCCTTATTAGCGGAAATAGTCTTGTAACTTAAAGTGTCCATTCTAATTTTTAATTGATACTACTAAAAAACATTTTTCGGTTTTCGCAGCCGATTCACTAACCGTCAGGCTCGGCCAAAAGCATGACTATTAACACGGTTGCAGCGGAGGCTCTAAGTTCACCCCCAATAATAATCGGACTGCAAAGGTACATATTAATATGCTTTAACTAATAAGTACGATGGCTATTTAACTTTGTCGTTACGTTTAATTAACAAAGTTTAGCTATTCAAGATAGCCGATTGGGGGTAATGCAAATTACACCACCGTTAGGCTTGTGGCGCAGCCCCATGCGTTGTTATTCCTATCAGTCACGATAAATCCATCGCCTTTAGAGCCTTATCGTAAGCCCCATGCCCACCTGTCTGCGAGGTACATTTCTCATGTCGAACTCATTGGTGAAGTACATATAACGGTACTTTGGCGTGCCATCGGCCAGCACATCATTGCAAAACAGGCGCAATGTGGCCATGTCTTTGAGAAACGTCCAACGCAAACTCATGTCCACTTGCATGCGAGCAGGCAATTCCCAAAGCCCTTGTTGCGTTTTGGTTTGCCCAAAAGCGTCTACCGACAAAGCGATGTCGGGCTTGGTGCAAAGCGTGGCCACACCCGTGAATTGCGCCTCACCATGAATGATACGACTGTTCACAGCCTCTTCCCACATCCTGGCTTCGTGCTTGTCTCGTGTCCAAGCACCACCCAAAGTAAGGCAAGTATAGAGCCACGAACCAAACTGATGTGGCATAACAGCCTGCAAACCCACCTGCTGATGGCGGTCGATATTGCAGTTCTTCAGCAGCACATAGTCTAGAAAGCCATTGGCATAAGGCTGTTGCATGACACGTCCCGAGGCACGATTGTACCAAGTTCTGAACTGGAAACCGCCCTTCGTGACATACGAAAGCTGTGCCTGGTAATGCAACGAAGGCATTGGCCATGAGTCGCTAACCGTGTACAAGCGTCCGCCATTGTCGGGTTGCGAGATGCCGTTCAGGTCTGAATAGTGAGGATAATCCCGACTTCCACTCACGCTCAACGACAAAACGTTGCCTTCGCAGGGTGCGTAGCTGATGCTGAAAGTGGGCAACGCGCGCCATTGCGTTGTCATAACGTGATGATAGTAATCGGCAGACAAAGACACTTCTGCCGATAGTTTCTCGCCAAATCGTTTGCTCACGCCCACATAAGCGGTAGTGAAATGCTCCTCGGGATAATGCCACGACACGCTGTATTCGCCCCTCGCTTGGTGCCGCCTATGCACCACCGAGTTGTGTTTCACCTTCTTAAACCATGCACCATAGTTGATGGTCCAGCCGTTGTTCAGTTCGTGTTCGCCTGCGATATAGGCACGCCAGAGGTCTGTCCGAAGGCTATCGGTCACCAATAAATTTTCTTTCAATAGTCTGGCAAACCACGGACTGTAATCTGGATCTAGTGTAAAGGGATTAACGTAACCCATCAACACGTGCCTTTCGGGTGCCCGAAAGAAGGCGGCCTCTATGCCCAGCCTAATGCCCAAAGGCGTTACATAGTCTATCCTTGCATTGTGCAACCACGCTTTTGCCTTGCCATCGGCATAACCCAAGTGCGAATATGTGTTGCTAACGCTTAGGTCGTTGTTGGTGTTAAAGCCCTGATAGGTGGCACTTAGCGTGTGGCGCGCACCAAAAGTGTAGGTCGCCGCTAGTCGGTAGCTGTGTTTGCTGGTTGCCGTAAGTCGTTCTTGCGTGTTGGTCACGTCTTCGTAACTAGGCGAAAGCACTTGGGGAATGTCCGTTCGTAAGGCATCGAGAACCCTGCCGTGGCTGTGTAGGTAGCTCAGATCGAGCGAAAACTGCCCTTTACGAAAACTGCCCGATGCCCTTTCGCCGAACAATGTGCGATGCTTAAACGCGATGTCGCCACCCACTTCGGCCGCAAACGGTCTGCTTTCTCCGTCTCCACGCTTAAAGGTAAGGGCGATTAGCGGTGCGTTGGCTTGCATGCGCGCAGCAGGATTGTACACAATTTCCACCCGTTTGATGCCGCTTGCAGGCATGGCGCGTAGCAACCCTTGCAGCTGATTGTAAGCCACGTTCTGCGTTTCGCCGTTGATAGACACGGCAATGGCGCGTCCGCCAAGCGTGTAAACGCCGTTTTGTACCACTATCCCAGGCAGTGTGCCAATGGCATCGTAAACGTTCTCCACGCCTTTTTGTGCCACAAGTCGTGGCAAGTCGTAGCTAACGGCATGGTTCAAATGCTGTTCTTCCGTTTGTGCTTGCACGTTAGGTGCGGCCCAGGCAGATAGTGCGAGGGCTAAAAGGGCGGTCAATGTGTTTCTTTTCATTTGCATCTGTGTCAGGTGATTGCTTGTTTGGGGTAGCGTTGGTTTTAAGAAAGACGTCGTTTCATTCCGCTTTCTTTCGCAACTAACCCCTGCAAATTTATCGAATTTTCGGGTTTACGCCAATGTTTTATGCAGAAAAGTTTAGCGCAAACTACAAATTCTCTGCTGTTGTAAACCCTTACCAACGCTTGTTTCCATGCTTGGCAATGGCTTATGCCCATGCCCATGCGGAGGAACTTACATGCTCTTTTATCTCGCCAGTTCCTAGCGTGTTTCAATTGAATTTGTTGTCAAAAACACGATGGATGACTTGCATAAGTCCATAGAACGTCGTACTTTTGTACCAAAATCTAAACCAACAACCAAACAAATGAAACAGCGCGCATTGAACCTACTGTTACTCTTGCCCTTCGCGATAGGCGTTGCGGCTCAGTCGAAGCTGTACAATCAGTATGGATTTATCTACGCCGATGCCACGCTAAGCACCCCAAACAAGGCCATGACCGTGCAAGCGCTTATAGATACGGGCTGCTCGCTGTGTATGATAGACTCTACATACGCCGTAGACTCGTGCAAAATACAGTTGGATGCAACGGAGAAATTGATTCTTAGTGCAGACAACGAACGCGTAAGGACAAAACCGGTTACGCTTGATTCTATTTCGTTTTGCGGCAAAACGTATAGAAATGTAGCTTGTTTGGTTTTCAACATTGCCGAAAAGCTGCAACATTACGCACCCCAATTCATCATCGGGGCTAACATCCTGAAACAAGACCTGTGGCTCTTTAACCTCAAAAACATGCTGGTACAACGAAATCCCGCCGACAAATGCGTGCCCGACTATACGTTAAAATGGAAGAACCACAGGCATTATGCTGATGTTGGTCGCGACCTCATCACATTTCATGCCGAGATAAACGGCATACGAGGGCGATTTGTGTTCGATACGGGGAGCCGAAACAATTATGTTCCAAACAACATCAAGCTTGAACCTACACGCGAAGTGGAGAGGGAAACGGCCAGTGCATCTAGAAAGCTGAGCAAACAAATGGTGAAAGAATGCGAGAACGTTGCCGTTACCTTGGGCAAACAGCAGATTGTGCTTGATTTCAGACTGTTCGATCGTAGCGTTGGCACATTGAACTTGTCTTTCCTTAAAGACCGTTCGTTCGTGCTTAACTACAACAAGCGAACAATAACCGTGCTACGCTAACAGCACATCGCCACCGCACGCTTTGTGCGTAAAGTTCTGCTATGGTAAGGCATAATCACAAGCACAAATCCCATGTGTAGCATTTTGCTTAAAGGTAAAACTCTGTGCCAACCCTTTTTGGTGCTACAACTCTCTCCGCCTGTTGTCTTTGTTGGTTACCGTGAAACAGTTGCGAGTTCGAACGAAACCATGCCAAAGCATAATAACATCGAGAACATTTGGCATTCTCCTCTTAATGTAGTGGTTTTGCGTTATTCAAGTCAATTCGCACTTTTGTCTTCTCAACAGCTATGCCAACGTAGCAGTTTAAGTGCCAAATAGTGAAAATACAGCATTTGTCATGCAGTCTTTTGCCTTCTACTCACTCCTCTTAATAAGGAAAAGACATTTCTTGTTAAGAAATATATGATAGATATAGACGCTTGCAAAAGGGGAAACAAAGAAACCCTTGGTGAACTATATGCGGCGTATGCTCCCAAATTAAAGAGCGTATGCCGTAGCTATGTTAAAGATGAAAGCGTGGCAGAAGACATTCTACACGATGCATTCATCATCATTTTTACGTCCATTGGTGAACTAAAAGAAGGCCAAAAACTAGAAGGATGGATGATAACCATTGTGAAAAATCTCTCGTTAAAGCATCTTCGGCACATGCAAAAACACAGCACATCGCTGCTGGATCTAAACAGAGAGGTGATGGACGACACCTTAGAAAACGGACAAAACGTGGAGTTAGACGTGCTGTTACAAGCCATTGATGCCTTACCCAGAGGCAGTCGCGAGGTATTTAAGCTGTCGGTTTTGGACGGGCTCTCGCACAAGGAGATAGGACGAATGCTTGGGATTAACCCACATAGTTCGTCTTCACAATTGTTTAGGGCAAAAAAGATGTTACAGGCAATGCTAAGTAATTATTGGGGATTGCTGCTGTTACCACTTTTCATTCCTATATATATATATATGGTGACAAGGCAAAAGGCGGGCAGATTAACCACATTAAAGCCGCGAACAACGAAACAACGGCAAGCCACCCCCGAAAAGACGAAGGACGAAAGCATCAAAGCCAATGCCAATCAGCCAGCATATTCCACCTCAACGCCAACTACACCCGCTGTTGGGGGTGGAGAATTGGCACTATCTGTCGCCCACAATGGCACATTTTATTTTCCTAAAAGCGCAGATAGCACAAAGCTTACAAACACTATTTTGCCATTCGATGCAGACACAATACAACGGAAACTGGCCGTAACACACAACCCAAAAGACACGCTGCCATCATCGCTACCTGCAATTGCTACAAACAAACACATTGCTTTAAATGAACAAATGGCCCACACCATCAAGCCCAAGAAGAAATATCCTTGGACGTTTAACCTTGGATATTCGTCTAATGCTGGCGCAAACAGTGCGTTGTCAAATCAAAACTATCTCACGATGATTGACTATGCTAATGGTGGAGCCACCGCAAAACTATACACTTGGGAAGATTGTCAGAACTATCTAACAAGGAACAATGCGCTGATGGATTCTGTTGAAAGGGCTAGGCTAGCCTGGATTGTGAACAACAACATCGACTCGCCCACAGATGCTGGTGCCGGCTTAGGCGAAAAGGCCAACCATCATCGCCCCATTACGTTAGGTTTCTCGCTTAATAGGCAATTAAGTCTGCGCTGGACATTTGGCACAGGACTAATGTACACAAGCCTAAATTCAGAGTTTGAAAGTGAGTATCATCGCGCAACATTGAAGAAAACGCAAAGAGTAGACTATCTTGGCATACCTTTGCGCCTTACCTATCGCTTTTGGAATAAGGGACGTTTCAATGCCTACACCACGGGTGGCGTAACATTCGAGATGCCTATTTATGGCTCACTTGCTAAGAAATACACCATAACGACAGACTCAATGTACACTTCGCGCGAGGATATTAAGGCGCGTAGTCAATGGTCGGTCAACCTTGGCGTAGGAGTGCAGTATCGCCTGTTCAAGCCGTTCAGCATCTATTTAGAGCCCAACATGTTCTATTACTTCGGCAACGCGAGTGGCATCGAAACCTATCGCACCGAACATCCGTTCATCATAACCGTGCCATTCGGCTTGCGCCTAACGTGGTAGGCCGAGAAAGAACAGGCAACTAAAATACCCTCTCCGTTGTGCAGTCTTTCTAACTCCTTTTGCTCTTTATTATAAAAAGACAAAATCGATTAATAAGACAATGTATCGCATATACGACTACATCTATAATGGATGGGTGCTTGTAAACAACATGATGCGCAAACAACATAAAGAACTAACATCCTTGATGATTTATTCTACCACAAGTTGTCAGTCGCGTTGTAAGCATTGCGCCATTTGGAAGAAACCAATAGAACACCTGAACCTGAGCGACATAATAATGATAATGAAGAGTAAATGTATAACGAAACGCACAATGGTGGGTTTGGAAGGAGGCGAGTTCGTTCTCCATCCCGAGGCCGACCAAATACTGGGCTGGTTTGACAGGAACCATCCCAATTATACATTACTGTCCAACGGTCTTGCTGTTGACAAGGTTGTTGCTGCTGTTAAGCAGCACCATCCCAAACACCTGTATGTCTCGCTTGACGGAACTAGGGAAACCTACCTCCACATGCGCGGGAGAGATGGTTACGACAATGTGATTGCTGTGGTGAAAGCGTGCAAAGACCTCGTACCTTTATCCTTAATGTTCTGCCTTTCGCCATGGAACACATTCAAAGACATGGAGCATGTTATCGGTATAGCCAAAGTGTATGGCGTGGATGTACGTATCGGCATTTACAGCACAATGTCTTTCTTCGACACAACGGCAGATATGATGGACGCGATGGGTAATGGTTTCGTCAGCCAAATTCCTCCATCCATACATAGTACAAGCGAGAATTATGACTTTGTGGCCTTATACGATGAATGGAAAAACAAACGGCTCAAACTTCGATGCCATAGCATTTTCAGTCAGGCTGTAATCCATTCCAACGGCGATGTACCACTGTGTCAAAATCTGAATGTCCTGTTGGGGAATATACATAATAGCTCGCTCGACGAGATTTTAAACTCACAAACCACATGTAAATTGCAATGCGAGCATTCTAGGAAATGCAATAAGTGCTGGATAAATTACCACCGCAAGTACGACATAATCTTGCTGAAAAACCTTGAACGCGTTTTTCCAAAATGGCTGATTGAACTTTTTTACGGTGAATACCAATGGACGCGAGACAGGGACATTACATATAAGCAACATTTCGGGCGCAAAACACCACAAATCTAAAAATACACTAGACATGGCAAACTTAAGCAATATCATCAAAAGATATAAAAGCTATCGCAGTATAAATGGACTACGGGCCACTTACACCTGCCAGTATGCACTTATAGGCATAGGAAATCATTGTGCCGGAAACTTGTTACCCGTTATCCAACATTTACAACTACCTTTGAAATATATCTGTTGCACATCCGAGAAAAAGGCAACGTTGGTCTCTCAAAAGTATAACGGCGTTAAGGGAACAGACAACCTGAACACCATTTTGGACGACGAAACCATTTTAGGAGTAATTTTAGCCACAACTCCACACGAGCATTTTCAGATTGCTCGTAAGGTGTTAAAGGCGGGTAAGTCGTTGTTTATAGAAAAACCTCCTTGTGAAGACGAAGAGCAACTTAGAACACTTATCGATACCGTTAGGCTGTATGGTTCGCCTCACGTTGTGGTTGGACTTCAAAGGCGCTTTGCCCCTATCACACAGTTTTTACACCAACGACTGAAAAATACAGACAAGCACCATTATCTCTATCGTTACCAAACGGGACTATACCCCGAAGGCGACGTTTTGCTTGAGCTTTTTATTCACCCCCTAGACTATGTCGTACATCTTTTCGGAGAGGCAAGGTTGATAACGGCAAACAGAATAACATTCAAAAATGGCGGACAAACCCTGATGCTTGTATTAGAACATCGGGAGGTAACAGGTATGCTAGAGTTATCTACTGACTTTTCTTGGCAGAACGCACAAGAAGAATTGAGCATTTCTACAAGCAAGGGATGTTACACGCTAAGCAACATGGAGACCCTAGATTTTTCTCCAAAACGTTCGTCTTTCTTGGGCGTACCCTTAGAGAAGGTCGTGCCAGGTAATGCAATAACCACTAGGCTGTGTGCCAGAAACGCCTTTTTGCCTATCCTGGACAACAATCAAGTTGTAACGCAGGGTTTCTTCAATGAAATAAAGGCATTTGCAGACATGGTCGAAAATAAACGTGAAGACAACTATGCTTTCGACTTTGAGAGTATGAAACATACTTATTCACTGATGGCCAAGATAAGAGAGACGACCCATTAGCTCCAATTGGTAACGCCAAAAAGCATTCATAAACTTGCAAATTTGTGGGCTTACAGGGTTTGCCAATCTCAAAAAGAAATAGCAAAAGATGAGATACGATCAAATGATGGAGAGTATAAATGGTATCAACATATAATTATCGAGAACATCTAACAAAAAGGAGAAATGATTATGAAGAAAGTGATTTTTAGCCTGATATGCTTTGCTGGGCTATCGGCATGTTCCACAGAAAACGCGGTGGTAAGTTCGTTAAAGACTTACGATGTGTCAAATTCACCATGCAAAAGGGAGACGACAATGGCAGATTTGCAAAGACAACCGCGCGAGGAAGAGAACAAACAAACGAAACTAAGCATTGAATTGGGGAAAGATGGGGTTGCCCAATGTAAGGTGGAAGACGTAAAGGACAATTGCGCTATACGAGAACGAGTGGTAAATGTTACTAACGAGGGCAATCAAATTACCTTAGTTGTTCATCATAAGGAACGCTTTGAAGTGTTGGCAGATTGCATCTGTATGTACGACGTTGACTTTAAGATGAGCAAACTCTCCCAAGGCAATTATCACCTTAAAGTGTATTATGCAGGGAGTGTCGTTAAATACGATAAGGAACAGCTCGTGTACGATGGGGAGATAAGGCTTGTGTCGGGCAAGGTAACACAAGTTACATTAAAAAGTGGGGTTCCGTTGCCTGTTGATTAACCCCTAATCGCTCGCCCAGACCGCTTACCAATTGTTTTAGGTTGTTTCCGTTGTTTCCTGCTCATCTTTCGTTTGCTTGTCGGCATCTTGCCTGTCTTATCCTCTTGCCGTAGCCCGCTACGCCTTCAAGAATAAGACAGACAAGGTGCTCAACAATACGCAATATCTGCACAGACCCTTAACGGGCGATTTGGGCTAAAGTTTCCGTTAGGGGTTTTCCTCTGTACTTCTGCAAAGACTTTTATCTTAGGTGGGTTCTTTTATTTACGTTCAATGGCTCTTAAATCTTATGGTTGTTGCCCCTTTTCAGTCCGACATTACGTGTTTTGCAATTAAGAAAATGGTCAGCACGGTTAAGCAAAACCAAGCCATAAAGGTAATTAACAGCATCCACCCACCTTTATCTGCCTATCTTCTTCGCCTCTTTCCGTTCTTATTTTTGTTCTGCACCTGTCGGCAACAAACGATGTGGCACATTCTATGAACAAACACACAACGCTCAAGGGCGAAGAACTTGCTTGTTGTCGTTTTTCTTTTTACCTTTGCATGGCAGTGATAATGTTTCCCAAAGCCACATCACCACGCGCTTGTGCGTGCTGTGTTGGGCTATGGGAGACGTATCATTCACAAGACGAGAGAGCCATTGCGGCGGTTCTTTGGCCTGTTGCAACGACTTAAAAGAAAAAACGTGTATAATATAACAAAACATCATCATTATGGCAGCAGACATATCAACATGGTTGAAACCCGAAGTTAAGGCAGAGGGTTTAAAACAAGAGGGCGGCATCTTCGTGTATATGGATAACGACTTTGTTAGTGGGGATAACCACAAGTACATGAAGATGTACGATTGGATGTCTTACGTTTACGATTTTGGAGAGAAATGGATAGGGCGGCTTAAATATGGCGGAGCTATCGACCAATTGCGCTCCCAACTGATGAGCCGTTTGGAGTGGCGAAACAACATCTCCGTGCTATACGTATCTATTGGTACGGGAGCCGACTTGAACCATCTGCCGCAGGCTGTCGACCTTAAAACGATGGAGTTGGTGGGTGCCGACATTTCGTTGGGCATGCTTAAGCGGTGCAAAAAGAAGTGGCAGAAGAAAACAAACTTAACGCTTGTGCAATGTCCTGCCGAACAACTGCCTTTTGCCGACAATACTTTCGACCTTGTTTTCCACAACGGCGCCATCAACTTCTTTAACGATAAGGCTCGTGCAATGAACGAAATGCTGAGGGTTGCGAAACCTGGAAGTAAGATTCTTGTGGCCGACGAAACGGCTGACTTTGTGGAGTCGCAGTATAAGAAAAGCGTTTTCTCTAAGTCGTATTTCGATGGTAAGACGGTAGACTTGCACGAAATAGAGCAATGTGTTCCGCCACAGGCAGAAGACAAGCAAACAGAACTGTTCTGGAACAACAGGTTTTATGGCATCACGTTTAGGAAAAGCAGAGGTTAGGTGGCTGCGCCCTTTAAAGGTGAAAAGGTGAATGGGTGAATGGGTGAAAAGATGGCTGCACCACCAGTCTTGTTAACTCGTTAATTTGTTTCTTGTCAATGACAAGTGCGACCGTATCTGCTAATGAACGTGTGCGGTTTGTTGGGCTAATAACTAGAAATTCTAGTAAATCTTGTCAGACTGGTCAGACTTGTCCGACCAATCTGACTTGTCTGACCTGTCCGACCTGTCCGACTTGTCCGACTTGTCTGACCAGTCCGACTAGGAGAACTAGAAGAACTAGATAAGATAAACTAACCCCGCTAGCTTAATTAACCCAATGCCTGAAGATCATTAACCCACCTGCTACCGCCTCATCTTTTGTCCGCTTTTCCGTATGATTTTTAACACAATGGCTGCCCTTTTTATCCACCACTTCACCCCCTTGCCCCAAAAAATCGATTCTCGCGGCAGTTCGTTTTGATGTAAAAAGGGGGTAACTTGTGAACATGGCAAAATGAATATTTATTTGAAGGGGCGCCATTTACACCCGTTTTGGGGCTATTTGCTGCTAAATGTGGTGCAATATGCCGCTAAATGCAGTGCGTTTTGCACCAAAACGCACTGCATTT
>NZ_KV815078.1:59011-71172 GCF_001814145.1 Prevotella sp. HMSC073D09
CAGTGCGTTTTGCACCAAAACGCACTGCATTTTGGTGCAAAACGCAAGGTAAAAAGGTACAAAACGCGAGGTGAAATGGTACAAAACGCAGTGCAAAATGCTGCTAAACGCAAGATGGAAAGCATGAATATTCACAGCAATGGTATAAACAAAACCTTTTGTCACCACCAAAATCATGCCTGAAAAGGGTGAAATAGGGGGTAAAAAGTGGGTTTTTAGGTGTAAAAAGCGTGTAATTGGACTTGAAAAATTTCGGGCTTACAACCAAACTAGAAAGGTAAAATGGTGCAAAATGCAGGTTGTATGCTTAAAAACGGACAATTTAAAAGACGTGAAAGGCTAGAAAAAGTACAGATTTACCTACTTTACGGCCTCTATTTTCACTAGAACGGTGCGAAAATTAGGGCGGTATTGTAAAATAAAAGATAATAATTTGAGTTTTTAAGTTCATGTTTTTTTGAGTTCGTAAGTTTTTGAGTTGATAGGTTTGAGAGTTTGTGCGTTGATGAGTTCGTGAGTTCGTGAGCTTGTGAGTTGATGATTTTTCAAGCTGACGAGTTTGTTGTGTACTGATGTTATAGTCAAACATAATTGGTTATAGCCAAACATGATTGGTTTTGGAAAGCCATAGTTTCATCGTAAGCAAACCAAAGTGTCTTTTTTCCCGTGTAAGGGTTTGTTGATGCGAGGCTACGCACGTATGGCATTCTTATGGCAACAATTACCCCAAGGCAATTCTGTTTGATTATCATTCTGTGCAGGCAAATGTTGATAGCCGTTCTAAACAACCGTAGGTAATGCGTTTTGTCGCAATGTGGTTGAGAGTGGCGTTGCCTTGCTTGGAAAAAGGAAATTGGCGTTCGCATCTCTTTATCAGAGTACGAACGCCGATTTTAGTTGTTTGCTATAACGTTTATCGCGTATTGCGCATGTGCTTGTGGTTAGCTTAGCTTGCCCTCGTGCACAATGGCCTGCACAACAATCTCGCGTTTCACGGCATTGTTGAGTATCTTAGCTGCAACGGCCGAAACGTCGGCAGGCGTTAGGGTGCTGAAAATGGGGTCGACAGCGGCGCTCTCTTCGGGCGTTATGGTCTCGCCTGTTTGGGCATATATGCCTAATGTGCCCATCCACAACATGGGATTTGTAGCCATATCGGGCGAGGCAGGCGTTTGTTCGTCTACCGCCAAGGGCACAACTGCGGCCTTAAACTCGTCGGCCGAGAACTTGCCAAGGCGTACATCGTTGAGCAAGGCCTTTACCTGAGCCAGCGCAGTGGCAACAGATGCACGCGCTGTTGATAGGTGTATGCTGAGTGTCTCGGCTGTTTCGGGTTCCGAAACGTAGTCGGCCTTCACACCAACCGTGTAAGTTAGGTGCTGTTTCTCGCGCAATTCGTCGAAATACTTGGTTTCCAAGATGCCACGCATCACTTGGAATGCGGCTCGCTCTTTGTCGGTTAGGCGCAGGTTGTTGGCAAACGACAGCTCAATCTCGGCCAAATCGCCCTGCATTTCCACGTTGAAGGTGCGCTTGATGAGGGGCTCTTTCGATGCAAAGTTCATCGCCGTGGGTGCTGGTAAGGTTTGTTTGGGGTCGCCTTTTAGCGAGCCCAAATACGTTGTTGCCAGCTTTTTAGCCTGCACTTCGGGCAAGTCGCCAACGATGAAGTAGGTGTAGCGCGCCGCATTGCCGAAGTGGGCGAAGAATTGTGTGGGAAGTTCGGCGAACTGCATGCGGTCGAAGAAGGCCTCGTCTTGTTCGGGGTTGGCCTCCGAGGGCGGGAACAGCAGTCGGCGAATAGAATCTTGTGCAGCATCCATACCTTCGAGTGCGCGGTTGGCGTAGAGATACTTGCTGCGCTGAACATACTTTGAGAACACGCTTTGAGAGAAGTCGTGGCGCGACAGTATGAGGTTGAGGTAACCGAAGAAGTTGTCGGCTTGCGCAACGGGTGCACTGCCCGACAAGTCGTCGGAGTAGTCGCCAGGCGACATGGTAAGGTCAATGTCTTTGCCTTGCAGCCACGATGCCAACTGGTTGCGGTTGTATCCGCCCACGCCCGTTTGCATCAACTGATTGCGCATGCCCATGTAGCTGGGCAATTGTTGGGGCGTAACGGCAGCGCGTCCGCCAGGGGCTGTGGCCGAGAAAAAGAGCATTCCTTTGGCTTGTGGCAGGTACTTGTAGATTACGCGTGCGCCGTTAGACAGTTTCCATTCCTTGGCGGCAAGCTTAGATATGGCCTTTTCGCTTACAATCTTGCCTGCAACGATGTGGCTGAGGTCGAGTTTGGTCAGCGTGTTGTCTGGCGCAACGCCTATGGCTGGCGTCTCGCTGCTTTTTAACGCCGCGAGGAAAGTGCCCTCTGACAGGTCTAACTCGTTGGGTTTACGCTCGTAGGTGATGAAAGCCAAGTTGTTATGATCGAGCAATTTGGCCAGCCAGGCGTTAAAGTCTTCCACTTCTTGTTCAACCAGCACTTCGATATTGCGCTGAATTTGCTCGCGAAAGTCGCTGATGGGCGTTCCGTAAAGGAAGTTTTGTTTCATCAGGTTGAACACATTGTCGGGTGTTCCCAGTCCCTTAGCCTCCAAAGCATCCTTCATTCCTTGGTACATTTCGCTCTTTTCGGCCTCGAATTCCTTACTCGAAAAGCCTTCGCTTGCTATTGCTCCCCTTACGTCGAGCAGCTGTTGCATGGCCTGATGTGCGTTATTGGCATAGGGAACAACATCCCATGCCACTTGAGCAAAGCCGCGTACGAGGGGCGAAAGACTTACGGATGCAGCGATAAACGCTTCGGCATCGGCGTTTTTAAGACGGGCAAAACGGCGTGGCGCCAAGGTGTTGAATATGCGCGTGAAAAGGAAATTGCGCGTGCCCTCCTCGGAATTGGGGTTGTTAGGCAGGCGCACACGTTGGTAAAGACCAAACGAGGGGCTCTTGTTCTCCTTGTCAACGAACTGCATGTACAGCGGTTGAGCATTGTCGCCGATTTTACGGAGTTCGGCATCGTAGGGCGTTGCCTTCTTAGGAAGCGACGAGAGGGTGGCTTTGATGGTGCGTTCGGCTTGGTCGAGGTTTACGTCTCCTATGATAGCTACGAACTGCAACTGCGGTCTGTACCACGTATCGTAGAAAGCGCGCACGTCTTTGGGCGTGAAGGAGCGTAGGCGAGCCTCGTTGCCAATGACGTTGCGGTAGGCATACTTCGAGTAGTTGTACATCACTCGTGCCGTGCTGTCGGTGATGCGGCGGTCTATTCCCTCACGTCTGCGCCATTCTTCCATAATAATTCCGCGTTCTTTCTCAACGTCGGCGGGCTGTATCTTGATGCCATGACACCAGTCTTTGAGCAGCAAGTACATCTTGCCCATCAGCTGTGCGTTGGCCGTTGGCACATTGTGTACGGCATAGCGCGTATCGTCTACACCCGTAAAGGCCTCGAAGTCGGTTAGTCCGTTGGCTTTAAGGAAAGCCATAACGCCCCCAGGGAAGTTGTCGGTGGCATTAAAGGCCAGGTGTTCCAAGGCGTGAGCCAAGCCCGTTTGGTTGTCGGCCTCGTTCACTGCCCCCACGTTTTGGTAAAGATAGAACTGTGCCTCGCCAGGTGTTGAGCCGTCGTTATATATATAATAGGTAAGCCCGTTGGGCAGCTTACCCGTTCTTAGTACCTCGCTTTGGGCGTAGGCCTGTTGCGCCAAGCCGATGGTGGCAAGGCACAACATGGCCGTACGCATGCGTCGCGTTAGGTTTCTTAGCGTTGTGTTCATACGGACTTATTTTTCTAGTAGCTCCAAAGTGGCCAGTTTATGCTTGATGGCGTTCTGCACCATAGCTTGCGGCATCTCCATGTTCTGCATTCTTAGCGACTCGGCATAGCCTTGGTTGTAGCATTCGCGCGCCTTAGCATAGTTCTTCAGCTCACGATACGAGTCGCCAATCATCACGAGATAGTTTACGCGTTCCATTATTGCGCTTTCGGCTTTCAATGCTTGTTCCACCCATTCGATGGCTTGTTTGTGGTCGTCGGCCGTTAGTTTCTTGCCGGCAGCGTTGTAAAGGTCTTGTGCAGCCTTACCATAATCGGCCGGTGCAACCTTGTCGCCCATCTTTTGCAAGAGGGTTTTCATGTCGCGAATGTAGCCTTTCACGTCCTTATTCTTATAAAGATTGTACAGCGCATCGTAGTAAAGCTTTGCCCTTTCGTAGGCGGGCAGCGTGGGCAGAGCGGCAACTTCGTATGCCTTGGCATACTCGTTCTTTATCTTCTCCACGTATTGCTTGTACTTGTCGCTGCCTTCTTTCACCAGTTCTTCGGCCCAAGCGTCGTTCGCCATCACCACATAATAGGCTGCGGGCGTGCCAATGGCCGCCTTCCACGCGTCTAGGTTCTGGTTGATAAAGTCAACCATCTCTTGTTTATGCGCCTTATCGTCGTTTCCTTCAAGGTTGTAGATAATGGCGTAGTCATCTTTGTTGATGAGTTTCGGGCCTTTCTTGGCGGCGATATAGCCCTTGTAAAGCTTTTGAATGCGCACAACCCACTTGTCGGCATCCATTCCTTCTTGCGCTGCAAGGAAGTTCGGGGCCTTCATCAGCAACTGTTGTTGCACTTCCAGGTCGTTGGGATTCTTCTTATAGGCATCGTATAGCTGTTCGAAACTTACGCCTTCGCCGGCCACAACCTTTGCCGCTTCAAGCAAATCCTCTTTTCCAAGGGCGCCAACGTTCACGCCAATGGTTCGTCCATCGGGCGCAATGAAGGCCACAGTGGGGTAAGCCTCCACCTTATATTGCTTGGCAATCTCCTTGTTTTCGGGCTTTTCGGCATCTACTTGCAAGCTGATAAACCGGGGGTTGAAGTATTCGCCCACCTCAGGGAGCGTGAAAACCTCCTTGGCCATGCGCTTGCACGGCACGCACCACGTGGCATAGAAGTCTACAAAGAGGGGTTTGTTTTGCTTTTTTGCCTCGGCTAAGGCTTCGTTAAACGAACCCTTGAAGAACGTTATGCCTTGTTCGCCCTGTGCCTTGCATAGCAGGGCAAGCATCATGAGGGGCAATAATATCAGTCGTTTCATAATCTTTATGGGTTTTGTTGTTCTGGTTTGGGCTCGTCTACGCCAACGATGATGGTGTAAACGTCGCTGATTGTTTGCGAATGCCCATCGTTATAAACTCTTAGCGAAAGGGTGTAACGTCCGCTGTTTGGCAGTTCGGCCACGCCTTCGTGCATCAATACAATCATGCCGCCGTCTACTTTCAGCAGTCCCTTTTGGGCTAAGGCCTTAAACTTTTCGGCATCTCCGCCTTCGGTGGCCTTAACGTCGGCCAGTTCGAAATTAATGGGGTTGGTGCCTGCTACGCCCTGTATGCGGTACGACACCCAGGGCCGATGGTCGTTATAGCGCAGGGTGCTGGCATGTGGGTTGTGGTACACGTTGAGCGTGTCGGGGCTGAACGATGCGCCCTCCGTTCGTAGAAATCCTACGGGCATGGTGTTGCAGGCAGCCACCGCCATGGCAATGAAGGCCACTGCAAAGAGCGCGCGAGCCAAATTATATATCTTCTTCATGTGTTAAAAGTCGCTTAGTCTGAAATCATAATCCATTGAATGCACCACGCCCGTAAGCGTTTGAATGTTGCTCGATGCCACGGCACTCTCTTTACTTGCGTCTAACGAGGTGACATAAATCCGCTTAGGGCCAGCTCCCGGCACGCCGTTGTATGTGTCGTTGAAGGTGTAAATCCAAAACTTCTTGCCCGATGCCATGTCGAATGTTTCGCCACCAGTGCCGATAAGCACGTTGGGGTCGCTGCTTTTTCGCCCAGGTTTAAAGTCGTCGAGCATCTTGCGCTGGGCAAGTAGGCCGTTAAGCACGAAGGCTTTGCAGTCGTCTACGGGTATATCGTTTACGGTTTTCATGCCGTTTCCTAAGATATAGGCGCGTATGCTGTTGCTGGTGGCGCCGAAATAGGTGATGTCTTTGCCGTAAGAACTGGTTCCTTTGAACACGTCTTCTAGTCCGGCGCGCGTAATCATCTGTTGTAGCAGTTTCCAATTGTAGGGGTCTTTGCTGAAATAATCCCACATTGTGCAGTCGTGCACGCCGTAAGATTCGCCCGTATCTTCGAAATTGTATTGCGTGCAACTCACCGATATAAGTGTCAGCAAGCATGCCGCAGCGAAAAGTTTAATGCGTTTCATTTTCTATTTCTTTCTGTTTGAGGCCGCCGTCTTTACTTGTTGTTGCGGCGGTCGCGGTTAGGAAATGTTGCTTGTTGCCTTGCTTATTCGTATCGTTGCCAATACGTTTTCTGGCGGATAAGCTTGTTAATGGGGTTTCCGTTCTTATCAGTCTTGGCGTCGATGGGCAGTGGAAGGCCCAAAGCACCGCCGCGCATGTCGCTCAAAGTAAGGGTGGTGAACTTGCCCGTCAGCTCTTCCTTGATGTAATTGTTGCGGATGATGTCGGCGTAACGCGCATCGTTCTCGGCGATAAATTCGCGTTCGCGTTCGCGGAAGATGGCTTTGCGAAGTCCCTTCGTGTCGTTGGCCGAGGGATAAGCGGTGGCTCCTGCACGATTACGGATAACGTTGAGGTCGGCAATGGCCTGCGCATCATTACCCAATTTGGCCGCACATTCGGCGCGGAGCAGGTAGAAGTCGGCCAAACGCCAGTACACATAGTCGGCATTTATTGAACGATACAGCTTGCCCGACGACGATGTTTGGTCGGGATCGAGCACGGCTGTGCGGAACTTATAGGGTATGGCGTAGTTATGGCCGCCAACAGTGTGGTCCTGATCAAACTTGTAGAAGAAAGCCGTGCGGCGCAAGTCGCCCGCATCGGGGTAAAGCTTGCTGATGGTTTCCTTGTAGAGCTTAAACTTGGGGTGCGTGGCGATGTCGGCCAGTGTTTGTGTTTCGTCTACCGGCCAACATACAAAGCCTTCGGCCACTTTGTTGGGCGAGAAGGTTTGTCCCGAGCGTGCTTTGTCGTAGAAGAAACTGAAAATGGCCTCGGGATTGGTCTTTTCGGGCGCGGAGAAACATTGGCAAAGCTCCTCTGGCGTGCTGCAAAGGCTGTAATCGCCCACTTGTTTGTTTATCAGCATGGTGGAATACTCCATCGACTTGGTGTAAGCGGCCTGTGCGTCGCCCTCCAATTTCAGCAGCTCGATGATGCTCCCTTTCCACGCATAAAGGTGTGCCAGCAGTGCAGCACATGTTCCTTTGGATGCCGTTTGCCTGTTGGTAATGGGCGTTCCGTCCATCTTACGCAGCTTGTCGTAGGTGGGCAACATGTTGAAAGCCTTTGTGGCGTGGTCGATGGCAGCGTTTATCACGTCTATTCGCGACGAAGTGGCGTACTCCTTAATCACTTGAGAGTTCTCGGTGATAACCGCGTCGTCGAAACGTTGCGCCAAAAGGAAGTAACAAAAGCCCAAACCGAATTCGGCCTGCCCCAAGTAGTGGTTGCGGCGGTCGTCCCTAAGGTCCTTAGCGCGATGGATATTGTCTACGATGACGTTGGCGGAAAAGACGATGTCGTAGAGTTCTTTCCACGATTGGTTTTGCCCGATAACTCGTCTCGGGTTCCAGCGGCGTATCTCCATGTCATCTTGCAGTGTGTCGACAAACATCCCAACGGTGCAAAACGTGTTGTTGTTGGGTGCGTAGATGTTGAGAAAGTATTCAACCGAGGCGGTGGCAGAGTTCACTCCTGCCTCGTTGTTGAACGATGTGTCGTATGTTTGCGCATTCTCAGGCAGTATGTCTAGGCTGCAAGACGTTAGTGTGCATGCCATGAGTAGCGTTGCGATGCTTATTTTTTTCATCTTTCTAGAATTTCACGTTGAAACCAAATGTAAGTTTGCGGTTTAGCGGATACTGTGAGCCGTCGTCCTTACCCGTATAGGGGTCGATAACTTCGGGGTCCAAACCAGAGTAGTTGGTGAGCATGAAGAGGTTTTCGCCCGAGAGGTACACGTTGATGCTCTTAATGAACTTAGACTTGAACCAGGTTGCGGGGAGGGTGTAGCCCAACACCAGCTGTTTCAACCTAACGAAACTGATGTTCTCGATGTTCGAGTCTACATTGCCGTCGAAGTGTCCCAAGTAACCTGGGTCGGCAAACTCTAAGGAGGGTTTCGTGGCGTTGGGATTGTCTTTGCTCCAATATTCGTTGGCTCTGAAATGGGCCATTAGGGGATTTACGCTCTTGTTAAAGGTGAACGCACTGTTTTGAACCATGTTCATTACCTTGCGGCCAAGCACGTAACTAAACAGCACGTCTACGTTAAAGCCCTTCCAATCCAAGTGACCGTTGATGCCGCCGTAGGCTGTGGGCAGGGTGCTTCCGGCATAATACAGGTCGCTGTTGTCTATCTTACCGTCCTTGTTTTGGTCCTTAATCTTCCTACCGCCAACGCGCAAGGGATAGTTGGGGTTGCCAAAGTAGAGGGGCAAGCGTGCGCCCGTCTGACTATAATAATAAGGTATCTGGCTCTCGTCTTTTACTATTCCCTCGTCTTGGTAGGTGTAGATGCCGTAAACGGGTCGGCCCAACACCTTGTCGTTGAGGTCTTCGCCGTTATCTGTCTTGCGGAAAAGGTTGCGGTTGTGCGACACGTTGAGGCCTACGCTCAGGTTAAGGTCCTTGCTGCGGATAAGGTCGGCTTGCACATCAAACTCGATACCTTCGTTAGAGATGGCCGAAACGTTGTCCCAAACCTTGCTGGTATAGAAGAAGTTGCCCGGCAAGTATTTTTCCATAAGCAGGTTGCTTGAATACTTGTAATAGTAGTCGAGCTTGAATTTCAGCCTGTAATCCAACACTTGCAGGTCTAGCCCCACGTCGTACTGGTCGCTTTTTTCCCACGTGAGGTCTTTATTGGCTAATGCGGCGGGAACCAATCCCGCAGTGCCGTTAAACACATCGGTTTCTGAAAGTGTGCCCAATGCCAGGTAAGGCTCTTGGAACTTCTGGCCCGAGCGTCCCCACGAGGCACGCAGCTTGGCAAAGCTAAGCCACCACAGCTTTTTCATGAAACGCTCTTCGCTGAACGCCCAACCCAAGCCCACTGAGGGGAATGTGCCCCAACGGACATTGCTGCCGAAGACGGAAGAGCCGTCGCGGCGAACGGAGAACTCGCCCAAATACTTCTTGTTGTAGCCGTAGGCGGCACGCCCAAGGAAACTGAGCATGGCCTGGTCTTCCTTGTTCGAGTCGAAATTTCTCGCAGGTTTGGCGTCTCCGCTGATGTCTTTAATCAGTGTGGGCCATCCCTCGCCAACGTATTTCACTTGGTTGGTGGGGCCACCCTTTGCCCATCCGCCGATGCTTTGCATCAAATCGTAGTTGTAAGTAACACCTGCCATCAGTTCCAACTTATGCACTTGGGGCAGGGGCACATTGTATGTGGCGATGTTTTCGGTTTGAAGGTTGGTCATTGCGGCGTTCGAACCGCGCGCCTCCGACAGGTTGTCGTACATCAAATAGCTGGGGCGGAAGATGTAAACGCGCGTAAAATAGTGGTCGATCGATGCCGTGGAGGTAATCCTCAAACCCTTTATGGGCGAATAGTTAAGGCCGCCGTTCAGTCGCAGGTTGTAGTTCGAGTTGGTTTGGTCTACGTCGCGCAGCTGTTTCACGGCCTCGCGTTCGGCCGTACTGCCTTTGCCGGGCAGCACGCTGGGGGTTTGCTTGGGGTCGAACGTAAGCCCCTGAACGCGCCCGCCCGAACCAGCGCTTTGGTTGGTGTAGGCCATGTTTAAGCGCACAAATACATCGAGCTTGGTAGAAAGCTTAAAGTCGAGGTTTGTGAGCAAGCTGTAACGGCGGAAGTTGGAGTTAATCATAATGCCCGTTTCGTCGTACACGCCTGCATTGGCCATGTAGCGCATGTTTTCGGTACCGCCGGCTAGTTGCACGTCGGCTTTGGTAACGCGGCCTAGCCTAAATCCGTACTTCCACCAGTTGGTGCGGTTGTTGTAGAAGGTGTTCAGCGAGTCTTGCATGATGGGGCTAATCTTCCTGTCGCCTGTCATCACGTTTCCGTTCCGCCACAAGTAGTCCATACCTCCGTCAAGGTCGTCGCCCCATCCCCATGTGTCGGCATAGTCCTTAGGCATCACAATGCCGTCGGTAGCGGCATCGTAGTGTGCCGAGCGGTATTTCTTGGCCAACATCAGGGCGATGTCGCGTTCGGCCTTTCCGATGGTTTGTTTGGGCGTTGCGGGCAACCACGATAGGGATTGCGATACGTTTACCTGTATTTCATTGCGCCCGGCCTTACCTTTTTTGGTGGTGATAAGGATAACGCCATTACCTGCACGCGAACCATAAAGCGATGCCGAGGCAGCATCTTTCAGCACTTGCACGCTCTCGATACTAGATGGGTCCAACCCGGCAAGGGCGTTAATGCCGCCCATGTTTTGGGGGTCGTTGGCCACGGGCACGCCGTCTACCACGTAAAGTGGCGTTCCGTCGTTTGCGCCTTGCTGGTTGAGCGAGCTAAATCCACGTATGGTTACTTTCGAACCGCCGCCACCTGGCGAGCCAGACAGGTTGGTTACATCTACACCGGCAATGCGTCCTTGCAGCAAGTTTTCAAGACTGGGCGAGGGAACTTTCTGCAAATCCTCTGCTTTTACCGAGCCGATGGCTCCCACTTGCTCGCGTGTGTTACGCTTACCATAGGCAATGACGGCCACTTCGCCCAGCATCTTTTCTGCCGAAGGCAACAGCACGCTCAACTCGCGGCGCGCATCATACTTCACGGTCTTGGTGTCGAACCCCACGCTCGATATGGTTACGTCGCCCTCTTGGCGGTCAACCTTCATGGTAAAGTGCCCGTCTAGGTCGGTGGTAGTGCCTTGTGTAGTGCCTTTAATCTGCACGGTGGCAAACGAAACGGGCTGTCCGTCCTTGTCTTTCACAAGTCCTTTAAGGGTAAAAGCCGTTTCTTTGTGTTGTTCCATGCGGTAGACGTTGATTTTCTTTCCGTCTACGTTGTAGGCGAAAGCGGTCTTGGCCAGCAAGCTTTGCACAGCTTGCAGGGCATCTACGTTTTCAAAAGAGATAGTTACCGTCAACGTGTCGTTTCGCACGTCGTCGGTGTAAGTTACTTCATAGTCGCCTTGTCGCCCCACGAAATCGAGGATGCTGGCTAGCGGCTTGTCCTTAAACGAAACCGAGATGCGCTTGCCCTGAGTCTGGGCTATTGCCTCGGTGGGTAGGAGTGTGGCCAAAGCCAAGGCTCCTAAGAACACTGCAAGTAGATAGCGTTTCAGATGTACTGCCATACAATTAGTTTATAAAGAGTGATGATATTTACTTAATACAGGTAAGACATTGATTAAATTACAGTTTTTGAACGAGCAAAGGCCATACAAACGGCGCATTGTTCGCGTGTAGTTTCAGGGCGGCAAATATAGTAAAAAAACCGCATAAAAATAAATCTTACAAAAAAATATTCTTCGTTTTTACCTTTTTTCACATCAAAAGGCGCACTTTTTTAGGAGCAAAGAGGCGGTTAAACGGATGCAAAACTAACAATTTGTGCAATCGATTGGCATGCTGTCACTGTTGGATTTAGCTTTCCTCATAGGTAAGTTTTACGCCAAAACTTCTTTTGTTGCGACACACTGGGCGATAAATGTGATGCAAACGCTACTTGTTTTGCACGCCATATGGCGAAGTGGGCTCGACTTTTATTGTTTCTGTAAATCGAAAGGAGTTTGTTGTCTTTGTGAGGTCCGCATAGGATAAACGCGCCGCACATGTACCAAGCGCAGGGCTAAGGTGCAGAAGTAATCTCAACTTTTAGTGTTTTCGTAAATTAAGCGGGGTTATTGCCTTTGTGATGCCTGTACAGGATAAACACGTCGCTCATGTACCAAGTGCAGGACTAAGACACGGCGAAATCCGAAGTTTAGCTGCATTTGTCTGTGGCAAAACGTGGCTGTGTATCAAACAAGGTAACCTGGCGGAAGTCCTCTCAATCCCTTCTTTGCAAGTTGAAAGCATCTTTCCTGCGGCTCAAAATGAGGAAAACGTAAAGCGCACTTCTTTATGTTTTTTATGATCTTATGTCGAAATGGACGTATTTAGGTCGCAATACGAAAAGATGAGCGATTAACTCCTTCA
>NZ_KV815079.1:0-37618 GCF_001814145.1 Prevotella sp. HMSC073D09
TTAAGTATGCCCTAAATTAATTCCGCCAACGGGTAGGAATATTAAAAATCTAGACGACTTCAGAATTTAGTTCCCTGTATATAAAGGACGATTGCAAAAGCATCTTGTACGTTACATGGGAAGAATTGGCTGCAAAAGCAGAGGAGTTGTCTATCAACGTAAAATACTTCAAAGAGCGATACCTCGAAATATAAATGCTATGGCTATTTTCCAACTCGGCAACTTGTTAACCAGGTTACTTCCTACCTCATCAACTCGTTAACTTTATGGTTGAATGAAAGTAAACACGCCTAAATCACCCCGAAACGTGCGCGAACCAGCCGACGTAATGAACCTATCACAATGCGATGGGACAGCGGATAAGAACATATTTGAGCGGCACATAAAGCACGAAAAACATTATTTCGTGCTAAATTCATGCTAAAATCGTTTGTAGGTGCAATGCGTTCACACAGTTTTTATTAAATTTGTATCTGCAAAAGACGAAAAAGACATGGTCCTACCACAAGAATTTACCGCTTATACAAGGGAGCTCATGGGCAACGAGCTATACGAAAAGTTGCTTGTCGCACTAGAACAAGAGCCTCCCGTGAGCCTCAGACTGAACCCGTTTAAGACGAAAAACGGCGAGGCGGAGGTGTGTAATGCGGACGAAAGTGTGGCATGGACAGACTATGGTTATTACCTTTCGGGACGTCCAAACTTTACGTTCGACCCGCTTTTTCACGCAGGCACATATTATGTACAAGAGGCATCGTCGATGTTTGTGGCATGGATTGTAAAGCAATTGGTGCATTCGCCCATCACGATGCTCGACCTTTGTGCGGCTCCCGGCGGCAAGTCTACAGCATTAAGGAGTGTTCTTCCACAAGGAAGTCTGCTGTTTTGCAACGAACCCATAACGCAAAGGGCGAGCATCTTGGCAGAAAACGTACAGAAGTTTGGGCATCCCGACATGGTGGTGAGCAGCAATTTCGCCGCCGACTACCGCAAAAGCGGCTTGCAATTTGATGCCATCCTAGCCGACGTACCCTGTTCTGGCGAGGGTATGTTCAGAAAAGATGCAGGGGCAATTGCCGAGTGGAGCGAAACAAACGTGGAACACTGTTGGCGGTTGCAGCGCGAGATAATCGCCGACATCTGGCCTTGCCTAAAACCTGGCGGACTGCTCATATACTCTACTTGCACCTTCAACGACAAGGAAAACGAACGCAATGTGAAGTGGATTGCACAAGAATTTGATACCGACTTTGACCTGCCGCCCATCCCAGCTGCATGGAACATCACGGGGAGCATTGGTTCGAACATCCCTGCATGCAGGTTTATTCCAGGCATATCTAAGGGCGAAGGTCTTTTCTTATGCGTGCTAAGGAAGAGGTGGGCGCATGATACAGTACACGAAGAGCGCAAAAAACGTTCCTCAAAAAGCAGGACAACAAAGGTAAGCTTGCCCGAAATGCCACAGTGGCTAAACGCGGATTTGGCGTTCGACACACGCCAAATAAACGGCAACATCCATGCTATACCCAGTCAATGGACAAGCCTGTTCGACAAGGCTAGCACGGCATTGCGCATTGTTCATGCAGGAGTTGCGCTGGCTACACCAAAGGGAAAAGACCTAGTTCCACACCCTGCGCTCGCCCACTCCATTGCTCTTAACAGCAACGCATTTTGCAAATGCGAGTTGGATTACGCCTCGGCTATCGCCTTTTTGCGCCGCGAGGCCATCACTTTACATGCAGATACACCCCGTGGATACGTGTTGGTTACCCATCAAGGCATGCCACTGGGCTTTGTAAAGAGCATCGGTAACCGTGCCAACAACCTCTATCCGCAAGAGTGGCGCATAAAAAGCACGCACATTCCACAACCACAACAGATTATAAAGTTAAAATGAAACAATATCTAGACTTGCTACAACGCATCGTGAACGAAGGCACACGCAAGGAAGACCGCACAGGAACAGGAACGCTAAGCGTTTTTGGACACCAGATGCGCTTTAACCTCGAAGAGGGTTTTCCGTTGCTAACCACGAAGAAACTACACCTCAAATCCATCATCTACGAGTTGTTGTGGTTTCTTAAAGGAGACACTAACGTAAAGTATCTGCAAGAAAATGGCGTGAGGATTTGGAACGAATGGGCCGACGAGAACGGCGAACTGGGGCCTGTTTATGGGCATCAGTGGCGGTCGTGGCCCGACTATAACGGCGGACATATCGACCAAATACAAGACATTGTGAACGCCTTGAAGAACAATCCCGACTCTCGACGGATGATTGTCAGTGCCTGGAACGTGGCCGAAGTAGACCAAATGGCACTCCCACCCTGCCATTGCCTGTTCCAATTTTATGTGGCCAATGGCAAGCTTAGCTTGCAATTGTACCAACGTTCGGCCGACACTTTCCTCGGCGTACCCTTTAATATTGCCTCGTATGCCCTGCTAACGATGATGATGGCACAAGTTAGTGGGCTGAAACCAGGCGACTTTATCCACACCACAGGCGACACGCATCTTTACCTGAACCACTTGGAACAGGCCAAAGAGCAGCTGAAACGCACTCCGCGTACATTGCCTAGGATGGTGATTAACCCCAATGTGACCAGCATTTTCGACTTTAAATACGACGACTTTACCCTCGAAGGCTACGACCCCTTGCCTCACATCAAGGCCGAAGTGTCGGTGTAGCTCCCTAACATAATAAGGACATGCAGATAAACATCATCGCAGCCGTGGCCCGAAACAGAGCCATAGGCCATCAAAACAAACTTATATATTGGTTGCCCAACGACCTAAAACGCTTTAAGGCACTTACCACTGGCCACACCATCATCATGGGGCGAAACACCTTTCTGTCGCTTCCCAAGGGCGCATTGCCCAATAGGCGCAATGTGGTGTTGAGCAGCACACAATCTGTTTTTGCAGGTTGCGAGCACTTTTCTTCGCTATCCGATGCGTTACATAGTTGCGCACCCGATGAAGACGTATATATAATAGGTGGCGCAATGCTTTACAACGAGGCCATTGCCTTTGCCGATAAGCTGCTTTTAACTGAGATAGACGACACACCCGACGTGGCCGACGCCTTTTTTCCCAACTATGACGGATGGAAAGAAACGGCACGCGAATGCCACGAAAAGGACGAAAAGCATGCCTTTAACTATTGTTTTGCCGACTACGAACGCCCAACTGCGCTCTCTCGAGGTTAATTCCAAACACCTAAAATTACACTTATACACAAACGTATGATTATAAAGCTATGTGGCATGCAACATGCCGACGACATCAAAGCAGCCGCGCAATTAGGCATTAACCTTCTTGGTTTCGACTTCATTCCCAAAAGTCCGCGATATGTAAGGATGATTTCATCACGAGCCGGCATCATTCCTGATTTCAGCGAAGAGCGACTTCGCGCCCTGAAACAGCCCAATTCGTCTCAACAACAGCCCGTAAAAGTCGGCCGTGTGGGTGTTTTTGCCGACGATATGCCGCAAAACATCGTTACGCGCGTTTATAACTACGAACTCGACTATGTGCAACTTAACGGCGAAGAACCTGCCGTTACACTCGAAAACCTGCGTCGTAGCATCGACCCAGACATTCGGAAAGGCATTAAAATCATCAAAAGGATTGTCGTAGACACACAAGCCGACCTTGCTATGGCCGCGGAATACGAGGGAAAAGCCGACTTGTTGCTGTTTCATATCACAGCAAAAGAAGTAGAATTGCAGGCCACTGGCGACGACAATTCGCCACTAAACCAGCTGCTTTCGGTCTACCACGGCTCTACATCTTTCTTAATAAGCAAGCCCAACGCCCCTTTCGACACCTTATCAATAAAGAGTATTGCTCATCCTCTGTTCGCAGGGATAAACCTTGATACGCAATTCGAATTGGAGCCAGGCAAGAAAGACATGGAACAATTGCAGAAGTATGTTGAAGAACTTAAAGCCATCGAGTAAATGTGTTTACAACAAACGCCGCACCCCATCAGTACAACCATGAATGTTGCAATTATCGACAACTACGACTCGTTCACGTTCAATCTGGTGCATCTCATTGCAAGCCTAGGAGCAAACGTAACGGTATTGAAGAACGACGACTTTGAACTTGCCGACCTCGAACACTACGATAAGATTGTGCTTAGTCCGGGGCCAGGACTTCCTTCGGAGGCTGGGAAAACGATGGATGTGATAAGAACTTATGCCGAAACCAAGCCCATTTTGGGCGTATGTCTAGGCCATCAAGCCATAGCGCAAGCCTATGGTTGTAAGCTAACCCACCTTTCGGAGGTTTGCCACGGACAGTCAACCCGAGGTTTGAACCTTGGTAACGACCCAATCTTTGAGGGATTGCCCACAGAAGTACTGATGGGCAGATACCATAGCTGGGTGGTGGAACGCGAAAGCGTGAGCAGCCCGCTGGAAATAACCGCCATAAGTTGCACCGGAGAAGTGATGGGCATCCGCCATAAACAACTTAGACTGCATGGCATACAGTTTCATCCTGAGAGTATTTTAACACCCAATGGCAAAACAATAGTGAATAATTGGTTGCATAAAGGTTAGCCAAAAACATCGAACAACAAGTTAATCACAAACAATAACCATTTACAGGACAAAGGATTACGCGCATAAGATAAAGCTATTGTGTACCAATTAGCACTGCAAGTACAAACCTTATTTTATAAGAAAATGTATATTTAGTACTTAAAAATTAGGTGTTTTATAAAATAAAATCATACCTTTGTAAGAGAAAAAAGGACTTTATGAATACCACGAGCCCCATTATCATGACAACCAAACACTAAAACAGCCTTTAAAATGGAGCAGATGGTATCGGAACCTTAAGCTTGCCAGAACTTATGACGAGAAAACAACGACACTACAAATGGCACCTTGTTGGAAATGTAATTCTAAACATGGTCATGTTTACCGCTATCTCGGTAATCCTTAAACCTGTATTCATGTTTTACAACCACAGTGCCTTTAAGGATTGTAACTTTACAGATTATCTTGCAGTAATTTGGCATGGCCTTCCAATGGACGTATCTGTGGCTGGCTATTTCACAATCATTCCAGCTCTGCTTGCCCTTATCTCCATTTGGTTGCACCCTGCCCTTATTCGCATTCTGCACAGAACGTATTTGGCCCTGGCCTCGTTTTTAATCAGCATCGTTTATTGCACAGATGCCGTGCTATACGGCTTTTGGCAGTTCAGGATAGACTCCACACCGTTTTTCTACTTTCTCAGTTCGCCCAAAGATGCGCTGGCATCAGTGCCCATCTGGTGGGTGCTGTTGGGCATTGTGGTGGTGTTGCTGCTCACTGCCGTGTTGTTCTTCATTCTATGCAAGACCATAGGCACGTTCCCCGAAAGCAAAGGCATCGCCAAAGATAGGCTTATCGCATCGGGCGTAATGGTTGTTGTGCTTGCTTTGCTGTTCGTTCCCATACGCGGAAGTCTGGGAACATCCACGATGAATCTTGGACGCGTATATTACAGCGAGAACCAAAAGCTAAATCACGCAGCCATCAATCCCTGTTTCAGCCTGCTCAGTTCGTTGATGAACGACGAAGACACCAAAGACCAATACCGCTTTATGGCTGCCGACGAAGCCAACAAGTTGTTTTCGCAAATCACCGATAAGACAAAGCAAGGGGGAACAGATGCTGTTTTTAAGTTACTCAACACCAACAGGCCCAATATAGTGATGGTGGTGTTAGAAAGCTTTTCGGCACACGTGATGAAAAGCATGGGAGGTACAGCTAACGTGGCCGTGAACATGGACAAATGGGCTAACGAAGGCGTGCTGTTCACCAACTTCTACGCCAATAGTTTCAGAACCGACCGCGGATTGGCAGCCATCTTAGCAGGTTATCCTGCCCAACCCACCATGAGTATCATGAAGTATCCCAACAAAACGGGCAACTTACCCATGTTTCCACAAAAGTTAAAGAAGGCGGGATACCAGCTAAAATACTATTATGGCGGCGATGCCGACTTCACCAACATGCGCTCGTTTGTAACAACAGCAGGCTTTGAAGACCTCGTTTCGGATGCCGACTTCCCCATTAAGCTGCGGCTTAGCAAATGGGGAGTGCCCGACCAATACGTGTTCGACCGCGCTTTGGCCGACATCAAGAGCCAAGCACCCAACGCTACACACCTCAGCGTGATACAAACAAGCAGCAGCCACGAACCATACGACGTGCCCTTTAAGAAACTGAACAACAAAATTCTGAACGCATTTGCCTATACAGACAATTGCCTAGGTAAGTTCGTGGCCGCCTTAAAGAAGCTCCCGTCGTGGAAAAACACGCTCGTTGTGCTTGTTCCCGACCATCAAGGATGCTACCCCGAAGACATGGATAACTATTCGCCACAACGTTATCACATTCCATTGCTTTTGCTTGGCGGCGCACTTAAAGCCAAAGGCCCCATCGCCACGCTTGGTTCGCAAGCCGACATTGCAGCAACCTTGCTGTCGCAACTAGGCTTTTCGTACAGCGAATTTACGTTCAGCAAAGACATGCTCAACCCCAATGTACCCCATTTTGCCTTCTCAACCGTACCCAACGCGTTCATGATGAAGACAACAGACAACACCGTGTTCTACAATTGCGAAACTAATAAAACCATTTTGGACAACGGAAAGACGCCAGGAAAGAACCTACCATACGGCAAAGCCTACTTGCAGAAACTTTACGACGACATTTCCAACCGCTAACAACATAGATGATAAAGACGCTCAACGACTTAGATGCAGCCTTGCTGCTATGGATTAACAGTTTCCACTCGCCCTTCTTCGACCAGTTTATGAACCTTGTTTCTGGGAAATGGGTGTGGGTTCCCATGTACGTGGGCATCTTTATTGTGCTAGCCATGCGCCTTGGCTTTAAGCCCAAGCTTGTGGCAATACTGGCAACCATCGGGGTTGCGCTTTTCTTTTCCGACTTCGTTTGTGCCGAAGTCATCCGCCCAATCTTTAATCGCCCCCGCCCAACTCAATTGGGAAGCGGCATTAGTCACCTCGTTCACATTGTAGACAACTATCGAGGTGGCGATTATGGATTTCCCTCTTGCCACGCATCCAACTCGTTTATGCTAGCCACTACTGCCGCCCTACTCTTCCGTAACAAGATTTTATCTGCGTTCTTCTTCCTTTGGGCGCTTGCCATGTGTTACAGCAGAGCCTACTTGGGCGTTCATTATCCTGGCGACCTACTTGCAGGAGCCGTATGGGGCACCATCGTTGCCTTTGCGCTTTACGCCCTTGTAAACCGCTACTACGCGCTTACCGAGGTTAAAACGGCCAAACACACCCAGCTTATCTCCATCGTAGGGACATCTACCTTCGTGCTTTTAGCCATTGTTTCGGCCGTACAAACCTGTGTGCCATAGCCATGGTACATAGGGGTCACAAGCTCCCAGCCACGAACTCGTCCTAGCGTTATACCACGGGGTGAAAGCAGCAATAAGCCCGCTTTGCCACAAAGTACAACCCATAAAGGCAAAACAAGCCAGCCTTTGTTTGTGTTGTCAATCTTTTTAAGTACATTTGCAGATACAATAACATAACAGGTAAACAATGAAACCAACACTTTTACTACTCGCCGCAGGCATGGGAAGCCGCTATGGTGGGTTGAAACAGCTCGACGGACTTGGCCCTAATGGTGAAACCATCATGGACTATTCCATCTACGATGCCATCAAGGCAGGGTTCGGAAAGATTGTCTTTGTTATTCGCAAAGACTTTGAGAAAGACTTCAAAGAGAAGATATTGTCTAAGTACGAGGGGCATATCCCTGCCGAATTGGTGTTCCAAAGCTTAGACGCACTGCCCAAAGGGTTCGCCGTTCCCGAAGGAAGAGAGAAACCTTGGGGAACAAACCACGCCGTAATGATGGCCAAAGACGTTATCAAGGAGCCGTTCTGCGTTATCAACTGCGACGACTTCTACAATCGCGATTCGTTCATGGTGATTGGTAAGTTCCTTAGCGAACTACCCGACAATGCGAAGAACGCTTACGCTATGGTGGGTTTCCGCGTTGGAAACACACTTAGCGAAAACGGAACAGTGGCTCGCGGCGTTTGCTCGACAGACGAAAACGGCCTGCTTACCACTGTGGTTGAGCGTACCGAGATTATGCGCGTAGACGGTAAGGTGTGCTATAAGGACGAGCAAGGACAATGGGTGGCCATTGCAGACAATACGCCCGTATCAATGAACATGTGGGGTTTCACTCCCGACTACTTCGATTACAGCGAGGCTTATTTTAAGGAATTCTTGTCTGACGAGAAGAACCGAACTAACCTGAAAGCCGAGTTCTTCATTCCATTGATGGTGAACAAACTTGTTAACGACAAGACGGCCACCGTGAAAGTGCTTGACACCACCAGCAAATGGTTTGGCGTTACCTATTCGGCCGACCGCGAAGGAACGGTTGAACGCATACAATCGCTCATCAACGAAGGTGTATATCCTGCCAAATTGTTCTAAGACAGGCTCAAAGGATAAAAGATAAGTGGTAGTCCGTTGTGTGTTCTGTTTCGCGCACAATAGGCTACCACTTGTTTTTGCATGTGGCTTAGGGTGTACAAAAAACATTCGTTGCCATAATATTCCGCATGTGGCAAGATTACAACCTCACAAACAAAACAACTCGCTAACTTAAAAACTCATCCACGAACAAACCCATAACCTTAAAAAATCATCAACCAACCAACCAACAAACTATCAACCAACCAACAAACTATCAACCCAAACAACTCAGCAACTTAAAAGCTCATGAACTAACAAAATCAAAACTTAAAAGGTTACGAGATACTTTACAAAACACACCCTCCTCCCCACTCCATTCTAGCGAAAAAAGGGTCTCTAAACAGACAATTATACCCTAAAATCCACCAAATCCATTTCCGATTTTGTCATTTTTTGAGCCTGCCGATTGCATTTAGCACCACTTTGCCTTTCTAGTTTGGTCGCCAGCTCGTAATTTTTCAAGCCCAATTAGTCGTTTTTAGGCACCAAAACCCCACTTTTTAACAGCTGTTTTGCCCATTTTGGCCATGTTTCTAATGCCTCGAAAGGTTTTTGTTTATACCATTTCAGTGGATATTTATGCTTTTCGGCTCGCATTTAGCAGCATTTTGCACTGCATTTAGCACCAAAATACCTTGCGTTTTGCACCAAAACACACTGCATTTAGCACCAAAACGCACTGTATTTTGCGGCATATTGCACTCCATTTAGCGGCAAAACGCACTTCATTTTGCTGCAAATCACCCAAAAACTGGTGCAAATGATGGTTCTTTGTAATAAATATTCATTTTGTCGTATGCACAGGCTACCCCCTTTTTGCATCAAAACCAACCTTCGCGAGAATCGACTTTTTGCGGCAAGGTGAGCGATTGGTGGACAGAAAGGGCACTCAGGATGTTAAAATTTGTACTAAAAATTGTACAAATTCGGGCTTGACTGCATCATTTTGATGCCAGCCAATGATAAAAAAGGACACATGAAATAAGCCCTAACGCAGATATGCGAAAGGTACAAAAGGACTAAAAAGATGCCATCTTAATCCTTATCTGCATACAACGAAGCCGCCCTAACACGCGAAAGGGTTTCGGGAGTCATCTGCAAATAGCTGGCCACATACACCAACGGCGCACGCAAAACAACTTGTGGCGACTGTTTACAAAGTTTCAAATAGCGGTCTTGTGCCGTTTCAAAACGCAACATGTCGGCATGCACTTGCGAGATAATGAGACTCTCCTCCAAAATTTTTCTGTACAATATCTGAATGTTTACGTTGTGCAACGCCACCTCTTCCAACCTATGCTTAGGCATGGCATAGACGAGCGTAGGTTCGAGTGCTTCCAGTTGCAAGTAAGTGGGTTTCTCCTTAAAAAGGCTTTCGATACACATCACGATGCTGTGTTCCACCCCGATATGCTCGGTAAGCTCCTTGCCATTCTTAAAGTAGAATTGGCGAGTAAGGCCACGTTCCACATAATAAATATGTTCGCAAACGTCGCCTTCTTTGAGAATGATTTCCCCCTTAGCAAACTTCATTGGCACCAAGACGCTCTCTAAAATGTCGAGTTCGTCGTGAGTCATGGTGCTATACTTTCGCGCCAATTCGCGAGCGATGTCGCGTGTGGTATTATTGAGTTCTTTCATGTCTCCACTCCTTTCTTCTCTCTTGCAGCGGTTAGTCGAGTTTCAGCACGGCCAGGAATGCCTTTTGCGGAACTTCCACGTTTCCAATCTGCTTCATACGTTTCTTTCCTTTCTTCTGTTTCTCAAGTAACTTACGCTTTCTACTAACGTCGCCACCATAACATTTGGCCGTTACGTCTTTTCTAAGGCACTTCACCGTTTCGCGTGCAACAATCTTTGCACCGATGGCAGCTTGTATGGCTATGTCGAATTGCTGTCTGGGTATAAGTTCTTTCAGTTTTTCGCACATCCTGCGACCAAAGTTCGTGGCATTGTCGAAGTGGGTAAGCGTAGACAAGGCGTCAACGGCCTCGCCGTTCAACAAGATGTCGAGTTTAACCAATCGCGAGGGCCTAAAACAGTCAACATGGTAGTCGAACGAGGCGTAACCCTTGGAAATAGACTTCAACTTATCGTAGAAGTCGATAACGATTTCGCCCAAGGGCAGCATGAAATGCAGTTCAACGCGATTGCCGCTAACGTATTCTTGGTTGATAAGTTCGCCTCGCTTGTCCATGCAAAGTTTCATTATCGGCCCAATATAGTTAACGTTGGTAATGATAGATGCCCTGATGTAGGGTTCTTCTATATGGTCTATCATCGTTGGGTCGGGCAATCCCGAAGGGTTGTGCACCTCACGTTCGTTGCCCATCTTGTCGTAAACCATGTACGAAACATTGGGTACCGTGGTGATGACATCCATATTAAACTCGCGGTCTAGTCGCTCTTGTATAATCTCCATGTGCAGCAAACCCAAGAAACCACACCTAAAACCAAAGCCCAAAGCCACCGACGACTCGGGCGAGAACGTCAGCGAGGCATCGTTCAGTTGCAGTTTTTCGAGCGATGCGCGCAGGTTTTCGTATTCCGAAGGTTCGATAGGATAGACACCTGCAAACACCATTGGCTTTACTTCTTGAAAGCCTTCTATGGCCGATTGGCATGGTTTGTCGCGATGGGTAATGGTATCCCCCACCTTCACTTCCTTAGCATCTTTTATTCCACTGATGATGTAGCCCACCTCGCCAGTACGCAACTCTTGCTTGGGCACCATGTCCATTTTAAGCACGCCCACCTCATCGGCCGCATACTCCATGCCCGTATTGAAAAACTTCACGTTGTCGCCCTTGCGTATAACGCCGTTCATCACCTTGAAGTAGGCAATAATTCCACGAAAGGAATTAAACACCGAGTCGAAGATAAGCGCTTGCAGTGGAGCATTATCATCGCCTGTGGGATGTGGCACCCTTTGCACAACGGCATTAAGGATGTCTTCAACGCCCTCGCCCGTCTTACCCGATGCGCGTATGATGTCGGCCTTATCACAACCCAGCAGTTCAACGATCTCGTCTTCAACTTCTTCTGGCATGGCGCTGGGCATGTCCACCTTGTTGATGATGGGAATAATCTCCAAATTGTGTTCGATGGCCATATAGAGGTTCGAGATGGTTTGCGCTTGTACGCCTTGTGTTGCGTCTACAACGAGCAATGCCCCTTCGCAGGCGGCGATACTGCGTGAAACCTCATAAGAAAAATCCACGTGTCCCGGAGTGTCGATGAGGTTAAGCACATAGTTTTGTCCCTCGTGCTGGTATTCCATCTGTATGGCGTGGCTCTTAATGGTGATGCCGCGTTCTTTCTCCAAGTCCATATCGTCGAGCATTTGCCCGCCTGTAACTTGAATGGTCTTGGTAAATTCCAGCATACGGTCGGCCAAAGTAGACTTCCCGTGGTCGATGTGTGCGATGATGCAGAAGTTTCTTATATGGTTCATTCTTGGAAAAGAAGATTTATTTTTAACGGCAAAGTTAAGTATTTTAATTGGGATTTTATTGCTTACGCCTATAATTTTGGCAAATAATAGCTACCTTTGTACTAAAATAAAGAAACGATGAGAAAGATATTCTTCTTATTATTGGGTGCGGCGATGCTTACTGCGTGCCACGAAAGCATAGAAAAACGAGCAGAAAGAGAGGCTAAGGAGTACACGGCAAAGTATTGTCCCACGCCCGTAACCAACTATACGCGCACAGATAGCGTGGTGTTTTATCCCGAAACAAAGACCTATCACTATTATTGTTCGTTTGTAGACAAGATGGACGATGCCGCCATCATCAACAAGAACAGGCAGTTAATAGACGACATGCTGCTTAAATCGATTATCGAATCAACGAATTTGAAACCTTATAAAGAGGCTGGTTTTAGCTTTGCCTACACCTGCCATTCGGACAAAGAGCCACAAAAGGTGCTGTTTGAAACGAAGTACACCAAAAAGAGGTATTAACAAATGGGCCAACAAGACAAGTGCTTGTTGGCCCAATTACTTACGTATTGTGCAAGGTGTGTGTGAGTTTATGCAACAACACAAAGTATTTATGGGGTGTTTTTGCCGCATTTTGCCCATGTAACAAGAGCAAATACAGCTTGCTAATCATTGTTTAAGGCCGAAAGTAATATCCTTTCAGCGTTCTCTACGCGTTCTCTTGTCGGACTGTCAATGTGGTTCAGCGTATAGTTCAGACCCAATTTCTGCCACTTGTAGGCTCCCATCGAATGGTAGGGCAACACTTCTATGCGTTTTACGTTGTGCAAAGTCTTGATAAAATCACGCAAAGCATATAGATAAGCATCGTTGTCGGTAATGCTAGGAACAAGCACGTGCCGTATCCACACGGGCGTTTGGATTTGCGAAAGATAGGTGGCGCAATCCAACACGTTGGTGTTGTCCCACCCTGTTAGCTTTTTATGCTCTTGGTTATCTATGTGCTTGATATCGAGCAGCACCAAATCGGTAAGGCCCATCAATTTAGTAAACTTTGAGAAGAAGGGTTCCTGGCGTGTAAAAGGCTGTGCGGCAGTGTCTAGGCAGATGTTTATGCCTAGTGCTTTTGCCTTTTCGAAGAGTTCGAGCATAAAGTCAATTTGCAGCAAAGCCTCTCCTCCGCTCACCGTTATGCCACCTTCCTTACCCCAATAGGGGCGAAAACGTAATGCCTGCTGCAAAAGTTCGTCGGCCGAACGCATGTCGGCAGACTTCATTGCCCACGTGTCGGGATTGTGACAATAGCGGCAACGCATCTTGCATCCGCTTAAAAAGATGATGAAACGAATGCCTGGGCCGTCTACTGAACCAAACGACTCGATGGAATGAACGTAAGCTTTACGTGGCATTGCCTTGTTGCTTGCGTTCGCGTTGGTTGGAACAAACGTGTTATTGTTTTCCATTATTTATCCTGCTGGGCATGATATAGCCCTGATTGTTGTTGTTCGCTAAATGCTGATGTGGTGAGCTGGTGAACAGCGTTAGAAGAAAGTCCCTCCACGAAAAAGCGCGGAGGGACTTATATATATGGCCGTAACGCCAAGTTTCTTTATGCCAACTTGCTGTGAGCCTGACGTGCAATTACGTCGAGTTGCTGCTCTTTGGTCAAGTCGATGAACTTAACGGCATATCCGCTTACACGGATGGTGAAGTTGGCATACTCCTCTTTCTCCGGGTGTTCCATGCAATCGATGAGTTTCTCAACACCAAACACGTTCACGTTAAGATGATGTGCGCCCTGGTCGAAGTAGCCGTCCATCACGCCAACAAGCGTATTTACGCGTTCCTCTTCATTGTGCCCGAGTGTGCTGGGGGCGATAGTCTGCGTATTGGAAATGCCATCGAGCGCATATTCGTATGGAAGTTTGGCCACCGAATTAAGCGAAGCCAGCAAGCCGTTCTTCTCTGCGCCATACGAAGGATTAGCACCTGGCGACAAAGGAGCACCTGCTGGGCGGCCGTCGGGCATGTTGCTGGTGAACTTGCCGTAAACAACGTTCGAGGTAATGGTGAGGATGCTCGTGGTGGGTTCCGATTTGCGATAGGTGTAATGCTTACGAATCATATTCATGAACGTCTTCAACAGCCACACGGCGATGTCGTCTGCACGGTCGTCATCGTTGCCGTAGCGGGGGAAATCGCCAACCGTCTCGAACTTAACAGGGAAACCCGTGTCGTCGCGGATGATGTTAACCTTCGCATACTTAATGGCTGAAATGGAGTCTACCACGTGGCTAAACCCAGCAATACCCGTTGCGAATGTACGGCGTACATCGGTGTCTATCAAGGCCAATTCGGCTGCCTCGTAGAAGTACTTGTCGTGCATGTAGTGGATAAGGTTAAGCGTGTTGACGTAAACACCAACCAGCCATTCCATCATATCCATGAAACGGGGCATGAATTCTTCGTAAGTTACCACGTCGCCAAGTATCGGACGGAGGGCAGGACCGCATTGTTCGCGGGTTTTAGAGTCGACACCGCCGCTGATAGCGTAGGTTAGACACTTGGCCAAGTTGGCACGTGCACCGAAGAACTGCATCTCCTTACCCGTCTGTGTGGCCGAAACGCAACAACAGATGGAGTAATCGTCTCCCCAGATAGGACGCATAACGTCGTCGTTTTCGTATTGAATGGAGCTTGTTTTCACCGAAATTCTCGATGCATAACGCTTAAAGCCTTCGGGTAAGCGCGAACAATAGAGCACCGTGAGGTTGGGTTCGGGCGATGGTCCCATGTTTTCGAGGGTATGAAGGAAACGGAAATCGCTCTTCGTAACCATCGAACGGCCGTCTTGTCCCATACCGGCCACTTCGAGCGTTGCCCAAACTGGGTCGCCAGAGAAAAGCTGATTGTAAGCAGGAATACGGGCAAACTTCACCATACGGAACTTCATCACAAGGTGATCGATAAGTTCTTGTGCCTCGGCCTCGGTGAGTGTGCCTTCGTTAAAGTCTCTTTGGATATAGATATCGAGGAAAGTGGAGATGCGTCCAACAGACATTGCCGCACCATTTTGCGTTTTAATGGCACCCAGATAGCCAAAGTAAAGCCATTGCACGGCCTCGCGAGCGTTGTTAGCAGGTCTAGAAATGTCGTAACCGTAAATCTCGGCCATCTCTTTCAATTCTTTCAATGCCTTGATTTGCATTGAAATTTCTTCGCGCAAGCGTATGATGTCTTCGGTCATAACGCCGCAACCGCAGTTGCGTTTGTCTTTTTCCTTCTCGTCGATAAGGAAATCTACACCATAAAGCGCAACACGACGATAGTCGCCAACGATACGCCCACGACCGTAAGTGTCGGGCAAACCCGTAAGGATGTGATTGTGGCGAACGAGTTTCATCTCGTCTGTATAAGCATCAAAAACGCCGTCGTTGTGTGTTTTACAGTATTTAGTAAATATCTCGTGCAGTTTTTCAGATGGTTTATAGCCGTAAGTAGTGCAAGCCTGTTCGGCCATGTGGATGCCGCCATAAGGCATAAAGGCACGCTTGAGGGGTTTGTCGGTTTGTATACCTACAACCTTTTCGAGGCTTTTAGTGTTCTCGCCGATGTAGCCTGGGCCGTAAGCCGTCATCCCAGACACCACTTCGGTCTCCATATCCAAGACGCCTCCCTTGGCGCGTTCTTCTTTTTGAAGAACTTGCAGCATACCCCAAAGTTTGTTGGTGGCGTCTGTTGGTTCGGCCAGAAAACTCTCGTCGCCATCGTAAGCGGTGTAGTTGTTCTGTATGAATTCACGCACGTTGACTTCATCAAGCCATTTCTTGCCTGTGAAGCCTCTCCATTCTTGTCTCATTTTTGTTCAATGTTTGTTTGACATAATGTGCCGTAACGCACAAAAACATAGCTGAATATCTGCTCAATAGCTGATTTCGAATGCAAAGTTACATCGAAAAACAGTACCAAACAATACTAATTTATGGGTATTTTGCATTAATTACAAAACAAAGAGTGCGTGCCTATCTCCCTATCAGCCAATAAGTAAAGAACAAAATAACACGAAAAACAGCGCTTACCCGAACGCCTTATGCAAAAACCTCATAAACTGATGGACAAAAGTAAGCACATATAACGTAAGAGCAAAAAAAGAGATAGGCAGCGAAATGAACGTAATTGACGATACGACAGGAAGGAACAAACGGTTAAAATAGCAAAAAGGAGATAGGCTGGCGGCCAAACGAAACCAAACAAACAATTAGGTTTCGTTTGACAACCAACCAAATATGGTGAGCACAGCCCTAAGCCGTTGCCGACGGATGTGGCCTACACCAACTTGAAACGAACGCGGAAAGTACGTGTAGGTTCGTCCCAATTGGTGCCCAACAGCACGAATTTGCCAATCTGCCCCGTAGAACGCACGTGCTTGCCTATGCAGGGACAAGCGTCGAAATCGCCTATTCTAACAATACGCACCATGCTTGAATAGTCGTCGGGCACGCGCGAGAGGTCGATACCTTCGGGTAAGTCGTACCTATCTACAAGTTCGTAGGTAACCGGGAGGTCCTCTTCTATCAGCTCGTTCATGCGCCGTTCTATCTCCTTTTCGTCTTGTCGCGAAGGTTTTCTATCAAGCGTGTAGCTTATCTTGCTCTTCTTCCGCTCTACGTGCGCATTGGTTGAACGTCCGCAATCGAACATTCTAATCATCACTTGGTTAAGTAGATGTTCGGCCGTATGCGCAGGTGGAAACTCGTCCTTATTGTGCGTGCACAGCAATAGTTCGTCGTCTTTCATCTTAGTGTTAAACTTAAAAATTCTTCCGTTATATGGAGCGAGCGTCATTGAGATGTTTCCATCACGGCCGAGGTTCTCAATGGTTGTTTCGCCAGTGAGCAAATCTATCGCGCCAAAGTGTCCTTCGGGCAGTTGCAGATAATCAAACGCGTGCCCAGGGATATTTACTTGCACGCTATTGTTTTCGCCAGAGAAGTTAACCACCACCAAAAGCAATTCGTCTTGCCATTTTCTTAGGAAGGCAAAATGCCGTGCTGGATTGAAATGGTCTGACTGCGGATTGACGTACATCAGGTCGAAGAAAAGACCTTTACCAATAGCCGTCTCGCCACGTGCAATACGAAGAATTTGCTGATACTGGGCATAAATATCGTTTTCTTGTGCAGAAAGCTTTTCGCGGTCGAAGTAACCACGATAAAGAGAGCCAACTGTCCAATAGTCGAAGATGGTTGTACGCCCATCTATACCGCTAAACCCTTCGTTGTCCATGCCAGGTTCGCCAAACTCTTGGCCTGCATATATCAGCATGGGGTTGCGTTGCATCAAGGCCGACACGATAAGGGCAGGTATCGCCCGCTGGGCATCGCCGCAGAAGAAAGGGCTTGCAATGCGCTGTTCGTCATGGTTTTCAAGGAAGTAAAGCATGTGCTTACCAATATCGTCGAGCGATTGCCACTGGTGTGTAATGGCAGCTGCATGACTTTCTTGGCGCACAATGCTCTTCATACAATCGTACATGCCCACCTTATCATAAAGGTAATCAAAGCCCGACTGCACATAAGCGCGGTATTGGTAGGGGTCGTAAACTTCGCCAATGACGATGGTTTGCGGATAATTCTCCTTTAATATGCCCGTGGCGTATTGCCAAAAGGCCGTTGGAACCATTTCAACCATGTCGCAACGGAAACCATCTACACCCGCATCTGCCCAAAACAAAAGGATGTCTACCATCTTTTTCCAAGTGTCGGGCACAGGAACAAAATGCTCGCTACGCCCAGCAGCATCGCAATAGTCTACGCCATAGTTCAGCTTAATGGTTTCGTACCAGTCGTTAATGCCGGGATGATTGTCGAAACGGTCGTTGCCTGTGGCCTTTGCTGGCTGTTCATGATAGGTGTTTCCTGCGCTATCGGTAAGCGGAATGGAGGGTTCAAACGGTTTTCCCCAACAATAATAAAAGTTATTGTTGGTAGAGAAATGCAGGCTAGTGTCGTCGTTTTCACCTAAGTCGGCCACGCCATTCGGTCTGCAAACCGACTTATATTCTCGTGCAACATGGTTGGGTACAAAATCAACGATTACCTTCATGCCGCACTTGTGCACCCTTTGCACCAATGCCTTGAACTCTTCTAACCGATGTTCAACATCTACGGCCAAGTCGGGCGATACGTCGTAATAGTCGGTAATGGCGTAAGGCGAACCCGCTCTACCCTTCACTATAACACTGTGTTGCGTGGGAATGCCGTACTCAGAGTAGTCTGTTTGCGATGCATGTCGGATAATTCCCGTAAACCAAATGTGGCTAATGCCCAACTTGCGGATGCGTTGCAGGGCTTGTTCGTCGAAGTCGTTCATCTTCCCACAGCCATTTTCGGCAATCGTTCCCCACTTTTTGTTAGTGAGGTTGCGATTGCCGAAAAGCCGTGGAAACACCTGATATATGATAATCTTGTTGTTCACGATGGTGTGTTTATTCCAAAGGTAGAGCGCGGAAAGGCACTCCCAAGTAATGATTATTCTATGCCGTGTGCAGCAACAGCCTTGTCTATGCGACCAATCATGCCTTGCAAGGCTTTACCTGGACCGCATTCGGTGAAGTCGTCAGCACCGTCCTTTATCATGTTTTGCACGCTAGAAGTCCATCTTACCGAGCTGGTAAGCTGTGCTATAAGGTTCTTCTTAATCTCTTCGGGTGCAGTGTGAGCCTGTCCGTCAACGTTTTGGTAAACGGGGCACTTGGGTTCAGCGAACGTAGTGTTCTCAATGGCAGTCTGCAATTCGTCTTTTGCGGGCTGCATCAAGGGCGAATGGAAGGCTCCGCCCACCTTCAAGGGCAACGCACGTTTTGCACCAGCCTCTTTAAGCAGTTCGCAAGCTTGGTTTACGGCATCAATGTTACCCGAAATAACAAGCTGTCCGGGACAGTTGTAGTTGGCAGCAACCACCACGTTGCCCGTTGTGCTTACCTGTTGGCAAACCTTTTCCACCGTTTCATCGTCCAATCCAACGATGGCGGCCATTGTTCCGGGAGCCACTTCGCAAGCCTTTTGCATGGCCATTGCACGGGCATAAACCAAGCGTAAGCCATCTTCAAAGCTCAACGCGCCTGCTGCTACGAGTGCAGAAAACTCGCCCAAGCTATGTCCGGCAACCATTGATGGGGTAAATTCGTCGCCCAAACAAAGGGCCGAAATAACGCTGTGCAAGAACACAGCAGGCTGAGTTATCTTTGTTTCTTTAAGTTGTTCGTCCGTTCCGTTGAACATGATGTCCGTGATACTATAACCAAGGATTTCGTTGGCCTTATCAAACAGTTCCTTTGCCAAAGGCTTTGAGTCGTACAGGTCTTTGCCCATACCCGCAAATTGTGCTCCCTGACCAGGGAAAACGTATGCTTTCATACCGAATTTAATTTGTTGTTGTAATTGATTTTAACTATTATGCAAAATTAATACTTTTCTTCCAACTCTGCAAATAATCGCCGCCCTATACTTATTTGCTCACTGCAAATGCTGTACATTATTCCATTACACACATTTAACCCCAATCAGTTCATTAGAAAAAAACGCTTTGATTTTGCTAAAGGAAACACTGAACACGCGCAAAGCGTCAACTCGCAAGTCGTATTCCAAATAATAAAGAAGGATGTTCATAACACGTTGCTTTTGAAAATCCGTAATGAACCGATTTCGGTTTAATAAAATGCAACCGAGCATATAGGTTTTCCAAACTCGTTTCGTTCTTGCTTGACAACGAAACACCTTTATACACCTGCAAGGTTTGGATTATCATTTACCATCTCCTACAATCGCTCCCGCTGTTGGTCGTAAGCGTAAATGTTTTCCGTGCCGATGGCCACGCACTCGTACATAGCACAATCGTTTTTGTCTAGTTTTTAGCATAAAATTTAACATTATAAGTGCCCTTTTCGCCCACCAACCGCTCACCTTGCCGCAAAAAATCGATTCTCGCGAGGGTTGGTTTAGATGCAAAAGGGGGTTAGCTTGTGCATACGACAAAATGAATATTTATTTTAATGAACCGTCATTTGCACCAGTTCTTAGGCTATTTGCAGCAAAATGAAGTGCAATATGCCGCAAAACGCAGTGTATTTTGGTGCTAAACGCAGTGCATTTTGGTGCTAAACGCAGTGCGTTTTGGTGCTAAATGCAATGCGTTTTGGTGCTAAATGCAATGCGTTTTGGTGCTAAATGCAAGCTAAAAAGCTGCTAAATGCGTAACGATACGCATAAATATACACCACAATGGTATAAACAAAACCTCTTAGGACCATTAAAAACAGGACCAGAAAGGGCGAAATTGTAGTTGAAAAGTAGGATTTTAGGGTCTAAAAGTGGGTAATTGGGCTTGAAAAATTACGAGCCGACAACCAAACTAGAAAGGCTAAATGGTGCAAAATGCAGGTTCTTTTCTTAATAACGGACACTTCAGAAGACGTGAATGGCTAGAGATAGTGACTATTTACCTACTTTTTTACCTTAATTTTCGCTAGAACTGAGTGAAAATCAGAACGCAATTGTAAAATAAAAACAATATTTTTAAGTTGATGGGTTGGGGTGGGTTTGAGTAGATTAGTTGGTGAGCACTTGAGTTGGTGAGTATTTGAGTTTACGAGTTTTTGAGTTGATGAGTTGATGAGCTTGTATGGGTTGATGAGCTTGTATGGGTTGATGAGTTTGTGGGTTGATGAGTTTGTGGGTTGATGAGTTTGTGGGTTGATGAGCTTGTGGGTTGATGAGTTGATGAGCTTGTGTGAGTTGGTGAGTTGATGAGTTGATGAGCTTGCGGGTCTGTGGGTTGAGCAGAATTTCGTTTATAATCAAACAGAATTGAGTTTGGAAAGCCATAGTTACATCGTAAACAAACAGAAGTTCTCCTTTCCTTCTGCGTAAAGGTTTATGGATGCCAGGTTACGCACGCCTTGCATTCATTCAACAAATGTTTTCCAAAAGCAATTCTGTTTGACTATAACATCTCAAAATTACACATCCACCCTAATTAGCATGATGCTGGATGTAGAATACATGAAAACAGAAACCCCGACTGACATTTGGCCAATCGGGGTTCATATAGATTTGCTTTACAGTGCAAAATTATTCTGCTGCGGGAGTTTCCTCTACTTCGGTGTTGGGGGTTTCCTCAACAACCTCAGCTACGACCATTTCTTCTACTGCGGGTGTTTCAACCACTGCGTTTTCGGCAACAACCTTAACAGGAACAACTATTTCCACTTCTTTATGGAAGTGAACAACAGCCTCGAAATCGCCAACACGCTTAATATCGCGCATGGTGATAATCTTCCTGTCTACCTCGATGCCTTGTTTCTTCAATTCTTCGGCAACGGTGGCTGCGTTAACCGAGCCGTATGTTGCGCCAGTTGCAGAAACCTTGGCCTCGATAACAAGTGCCACGCCTTCTAGTGCTTTCGCCTTCTTTTCGGCCTCGGCCTTGATGGCAGCAAGCTTGTGAGCCTGTTGTTTCAAGTTCTCGGCGAGAACCTTCTTAGCCGACTCGGAGGCAATAACGGCCTTACCCGTAGGGATGAGATAGTTACGGCCATAGCCGCTTTTTACGTTTACAATATCGTTCTTATAACCCAGTCCGATAATGTCTTCTTTGAGTATTAATTCCATTCTGTTCCTCCTCTCGTTATTTCATCAAATCGGTTACATAAGGAAGCAACGCTATTTGGCGTGCGCGCTTGATGGCTTGTGCCACGCGGCGTTGGTATTTGAGCGAAGTGCCTGTGATGCGACGGGGCAAAATCTTACCCTGCTCGTTAAGGAACTTCTTGAGGAACTCGGGATCCTTGTAGTCGATGTATTTGATACCGCTCTTCTTGAAACGGCAATATTTCTTCTTTTTGGTATCCACCGAGGGTGGGGTCAAATAGCGAATTTCTGATTGCTTGTCTGCCATGTTTAAGCCTCCTCTAATTTTTTAGTCCACTTGTGCTTTCTCTTCTCGGCGTATTGTACAGCGTACTTGTCGAGTTTCACTACCATGTGACGGATAACTTTCTCGTCACGACGATAGCCTGTTTCGAGCGATTTAATCACTTCTGGCTCGGCCTTGAACTCCAACAGACAATAGAAGCCTGTTGATTTCTTCTGAATAGCATAAGCCATTTTTTTCAATCCCCAGGCCTCTTCGTTCACAATCTCGGCACCTTTATCGGTGAGGAGTTTCTTGAATTTAGCGACCGTTTCCTTCATCTGTTCATCAGACAAAACGGGAGTCAAAATGAAAACGGTTTCGTATTGATTCATACTGAAAATGTAATTAATAAATGTTATTTTGCAAATTGCGGTGCAAAGGTATTGATTTTTATTGATTTAACCAAACCTTTTTTGTAATTTTGTCTTCACATTAGATTGATTATGAGGAAATTTTATCCATATATCGGCCTTGCGTTGGTCTGCATGGGCGTTATTATATTTGTAGTTAGCTACTTTGCCAAGTGGACGCACAGCAACCTTCCGCTCTTTGTAGGACTGGTTTCGGTGGTTTGCGGTGCCGTGCTACATGTTGTTTGGCAAAAGAAGTCGAGCGAATATTAAGCCCGCGCCACATACGATGGGGTTAAAGCATACGCGTCAACGGGGCGCTGGCAGATTTGCCAAGCACCCCGTTAAAATGGAAAGCTAAGGTTAATTAAGTTACCTAAGTTTTTGAGTTATTAAGCTTGTGAGTCTGCGAGTTATGAGTTTGCACGCCATCTCCTATTCTCCCCCTAATTAAAAGCTTACGAACTTATAATTGCAGAAAAACTTGAGAGCTTAAAAACTCATGAACTAGCTAGCCCACGAACCAACGAACTCAGAAACTTTTGGGTTTATAGCCTACTCCACATCGGGTGTTATCAGCTTATAACCCTTACCGTGGATGTTGATGATTTCGATGTCTTCATCGTCCTTCAAATGCTTACGCAATTTCGTGATATACACGTCCATCGAGCGAGCGTTGAAATAATTGTCGTCTATCCAAATGGTTTTCAGTGCGAAGTCGCGCTGCAAAATCTCGTTGGCGTGCGAACAAAGCAGTGCCAACAACTCATTTTCCTTGGTGGTAAGCTTGGTTTGCTTGCCGCCAATGGTAAGCAGTTGTTTCTGCGTGTCGAACAAGAACTTGCCTATATGATATAAGGTATTTTCCTTATTCTTCTTTCCGCGAACGCGGCGCAGTATGGCCTCTACACGGAAAACCAACTCTTCCATCGAGAAAGGCTTGGTGATATAGTCGTCTGCTCCAATCTTGAAACCTTCCAGAATGTCTTCTTTCAGCGTCTTGGCCGTTAAGAAAACAATGGGGATTTCAGAGTTAGCTTGCCTTATCTCCTGTGCTAATGTAAAGCCATCCTTTTTAGGCATCATCACATCTAGCACACAAATATCAAACTTCGTTTTCAAAAAGGCCTTGTAGCCAGCCTCGCCGTCAGGACAAAGTTCAGCCATATAGCCCTTAGCCTGCAAGTACTCGCGAAGCAACATTCCCAAATTCTCATCGTCCTCGCATAACAGGATTTTCAATTTCTCGTCCATAGTCTTTAATCTTTTATTATTGGTAATTTTATCGTAAACGTTGTTCCTTTGCCGTATTCGCTCTCTACGGAAATCTCACCTTTGTGTACGTCTATTATCTTTTTTACGTAAGCGAGCCCCAGTCCGAAACCTTTCACATTGTGAAGGTTGCCTGTATGAACACGGAAGAACTTCTCAAACACTTTCTTTAAATTATCTTTCTTTATGCCGATACCCGTATCTCGCACCGAAAGGTAAAGGTGGTCGTCATCGTTCCATGTGCGAAGGTATATGTCCAGTGGCCCATCGGGTTTCTTATACTTCACTGCATTGTCCATCAAGTTGAAGATGGCGTTTTGGAAGTGCATTTCATCTACATAGATGGTAGAGTCTATTGCCTCTATTTCTGTGTATATCTTACCACCCGTATGCTCAACTCTTAGGGTGAACGTGTGTGCAATATTCTCGACCATTTCGTTGAGGTCGAGCTGTTTCATGTTGAAGATGGCCTTCTTCTTGTCGAAGAGCGACATCTGCAAAACCTTCTCAACAAGGAACCGTAAGCGTTTCGACTCGTCGTTTATAACGCCCCCCAGGTGTTTCATCATGCTCTCGCTCTTGGTAACACTGGTATCGTTCAGCATTTGGGCGGCAAGCGAAATGCTGCTGATGGGCGTCTTCAACTCGTGCGTCATGTTGTTGATAAAGTCGTTTCGCATCTCGGTGTATCGTTTCTGGCGGAATATAACCACGATGGTGAAGATGAAAGTGACAAGCAACACCAATGTGAATATAACCGAGGGGATAACAAAACGCACGCTTGAATAAATGTAGCTGTTCATGTCGGGGAAGTGTATCTTCACCAATCCCATTTTAGAGGCGGGGTCGTTTCTGAACAACACCTGCGAGTAAGAATAGTCTTCGCCCTCTTCCGAATAGTCAGAACAGCGATAAATTTCTCTACCATCGGGCGTTGACACCGTGAAATGGTATTGCAGGTTTATGCCGTTGCTCATCAATTCGTTTTTTAGGTCCTGATCTAGCGACTTGAAGTTGATGCGCTCTTTCAGCGGACGCTCAGATGCCGAATAAAGAATGGTGTACACCACCTCGTCTAACAGCGCGCGTTGGTAAACATACCTGTTCTTAACCACCTCTTGCATGGCTTTCGATGCTTCGGAGAGCGAGTTCTTGTCGCTCCTCAAAATCATGGCCTTTGGCATTTGCGAGGGTTTGGTTGTAATGGTTTTCAGTTCGAAAGCCGTGTACATCATGCCGCCCTTGTCGCCAAGCGACAATTGGTGCGAACGTTGGTAAGAGCCATCGGGTAAACCGTTTCGCCCACTAGCACTATCGTTTTGAAGTGCCTTATGCTCGGTTTCGTTAATGTCTTTTTCAAGATAGCGAAGCGTTTCGTTAAGTTCCATGTTACGCGACGCTTGATATAAAGCTCGATTTACAGACTCATCAAACTGCTCCTTCTTCATGTCCGCCATCTCCTGAATATACTTCAGCTGTACGAACAGAAGAGCAAGGAAAGAAGTTCCCATTATGATTGCTATTGTCCAAATCGTTCTTTTCTTCATATTTGCAAAATTAACAGGGCAAACGAGATAACACAACTCGAATGTTAAAAACGTTTCCAGTTTTCAAATACGTTAACGAAAAAGCCAGTGTGTATGCGAATATAGGCAATTAACTATCGGTGCTTTCCTGGTAAAAAGGCGTTTTTCGAATGGTATCAATCCCCGACAGCCACACTCTGGTGGCTGCCAGGGACTTAATTAATGATAAACCTAAACAAATTTACTCTTCTTCATTAGCCAACTCGGCTTCGTGTTCCTTAATCAGTTCTTGCTGTATTTCGTTCGGAACAAGCTCGTAGCTAGCAAACTTAGTGGTGAATGATGCGCGTCCGCCAGTAAGCGAACTCAACGAGATAGAATAGTTAGACAGTTCCTTCAAAGGAATCTTAGCCATCAGCTTTTGGTATCCAGCCTCGCTGTCCATTCCCATTATCAATGCGCGTCTACCTTGCAAGTCGCTCATCACGTCGCCCATAAAATCGTCTGGAACGTACACTTCCAAGTCGTAAATGGGTTCGAGAATCTTTGGCCCTGCTGCCTTAAACGCGTCAGAGAAAGCGCGACGTGCAGCCAACATGAACGAAAGTTCGTTTGAATCTACGGGGTGCATCTTGCCATCATACACGATAACGCGTACATCTCGCGCATAGCTACCCGTTAACGGTCCATGCTCCATGCAGTCCATGATACCTTTCAGAATTGCCGGCATGAAACGTGCATCAATGGCTCCACCAACAACCGAGTTGATGAACACCAATTTGCCTCCCCACTCCAACGGCAATTCTTCTTTGCCCTTGATATTCATCTTCACATCTTGGCCATTCAACTTATAGGTTGTTGGGTCGGGCATGCCTTCTGCATAAGGCTCGATGATGAGATGAACTTCACCAAATTGCCCTGCACCACCACTCTGTTTTTTATGGCGATACTCTGCGCTAGCCGACTTGGTGATGGTCTCGCGATAAGGAATTTTCGGTTCACCGAACTTCACTTGCAGTTTCTCGTTGTTTTCCAGTCGCCATTTGAGGGTTCTTAAATGGAACTCGCCCTGACCATGTACGATAGTTTGTCGTAACTCCTTGCTTTGCTCCACCACCCATGTTGGGTCTTCTTGGTGCATTCTAAGCAAGGCAGCCATCAACTTCTCGGTGTCTTGCGTGTTAACGGCCTTTATTGAGCGCGAATATTTTGAATTGGGGTATTTGATAAAATCGAACTTATTGTCGCAATCCTTAGCGTTGAGGGTGTTACCAGTCTTTACGTCTTTAAGCTTAACGGTACATCCGATGTCGCCTGCATTCAGTTTGTCTACGGGTATGCGGTTTGCGCCAGCACAAGCGTAAAGTTGTCCGATACGTTCTTTCGAACCGCGGTCGGCGTTCGTCATGTCGTCGCCCACCTTTACGCATCCGCTCATCACCTTGAAATAAGACACTTCGCCGATGTGTGGTTCCATTCCCGTTTTAAAGAAATAAATGGAGGTAGGTCCTTCCGCTGCAGGTGTTATTTCTTCACCGCGAGTATTGTGCAGTTTGGGCATCTCGCTTACGAACGGAACCACATTACCCAAGAACTCCATAAGTCTACGCACACCCATGTCTTTGCCTGCGCACACGCAGAATACGGGGAAAATGCTGCGCGTTACAAGACCTTTGCGAATGCCTTCACGCAGTTCGTCTTCGGTAAGCGTTTCGCTTTCGAAGAACTTCTCCATCAGTCCTTCGTCGTTCTCGGCTGCTGCCTCAACCAATATCTTATTCAAAGCCGTAGCCTTTTCCATTTCTTCAGCAGGAATGTCTTCCACCTTTGGCGAGCCTCCCTCAGCGTTCCACGAATATTTTTTCATGGTTAGCACGTCGATGATGGCATTAAAGCCTGGCCCTGTTTGTGTAGGATACTGAATTTGCACACATTTCTCGCCATAGATATCCTTCATGGTCGAGATAATATTGTCGAAGTCGCACTTCTCCGAATCCAGCTGGTTGATAAGGAAGATAACAGGTTTCTTGAGTTTTTCCGTGTATCTGAAATTGTTTTGTGTTCCCACTTCGGGACCGTATTGCCCGTTAATCAGGATAACGGCCTCGTCTGTAACGTTCAGCGCGGTTATTGCTCCGCTCACAAAATCGTCAGCTCCGGGACAGTCGATGATGTTCAGCTTTTTGTTGTTCCACTCTACATGGAATATTGTCGGGAAGACCGAGTAGCCATATTCCTGTTCAACGGGGAAATAATCACTCACCGTGTTCTTAGCTTCCACCGAGCCACGGCGCTTGATTACACCACTACCAAAAAGCATTGCCTCGGCAAGAGTGGTCTTGCCGGAACCCGCACTGCCCACTAGGGCAATGTTCTTAATTTCGTTCGTCTGATAAACCCTCATATCAAAAGATTTAAAGTGTTAGTAATCTCACGTTTCATGGAGAAAAGCATCGTTGCCTTTTCCGCCGTCTAAGATAGGTATTTTATGCCACCCCACCAAAACATCACATAAAAAGTGTACAGAATTTAAAACATTTTAGTACTTTTGCTCCTAAAAAGAAAAAGATGGCTGGTATTTACATACATGTTCCTTTCTGTGCAAGCAGGTGCGTCTATTGCGCTTTCTACACCACAACTACCCTTTCTAGCCAAGACCGTCTTGTGCAGGCACTGTGTTCCGAGCTGGAAATGAGGCGCGATTACCTGCTTGACAAGGCCGCTCCCTCGTTGCCGATAACGATAGGTACCATCTATTTGGGCGGTGGAACGCCTTCGCGACTAAGCGAACAAAACCTGCAACGGCTGTTCGACACAATATATAATAAGGAGTCTACCTTCCATATTTCGCCCCATGCCGAAGTAACCATCGAGTGCAATCCCGACGACATAACGCCCCGATTTGCCCAAGCCATCAGCCGCCTACCTGTTAACCGCGTCAGCATGGGCGTTCAAACATTCTCCGACGAACGGCTAACATTCCTTCGCAGACGACATAAGGCTACCGACATAGCGCCTGCCATTGAAAGGCTTAGACAAGTGGGCATCAACAATATCAGCATCGACCTTATCTTCGGATTTCCCAAACAGACACTTGACGAATGGGCCGTAGACTTACAAAACGCTATTGAACTTGGCGTTGAACACATCTCGGCTTACAGTCTGATGTACGAAGAAGGCACGCCACTATTCCGACTGCTGCAACAAGAACGTGTGTCTGAAATAGACGACAACCTAAGCCTAGACATGTTCAACCTACTTGTAGACACGCTCGTTGCCAACAACTACGAACATTACGAGATAAGTAACTTCGCTCGCGAAGGGTTCAGGTCGCGCCACAATGCCAGCTATTGGCAAGCCATTCCTTATTTGGGACTTGGCCCGTCGGCTCACTCTTACGATGGCAACTCGCGCCAATGGAACGTCTCCAACCTTCGAAAATACATGGATGCCATTGAAAACGGCAGGCTACCAATGGAGAGAGAAGTGCTTAACGAGGACACAAAATACAACGATTGGATAACAACAGCACTCAGAACAAAAGAGGGATTAGACCTCAATAGGTTAAGCAAAGCGCATCGCCAGTATCTTTTGGAAACCGCCGAACATCATTTAAAGCAAGGCCACCTAGTGCTTTCGGGCAACAACATTGCGCTTTCAAGAACGGGTATCTTTATCAGTGATAGCGTAATGAGCGACTTGGTGAAGGTGTAAACGAGCCATGCAGACCATAAACCCAAAGCCACGGCAGGGCCCATCTAAGTAAAGCCCACTTGTTATGCAGCAGGAACTTTTAAACCAGCCGTTACAATAAAACGCCCAAAAGCACGTTGCTAATACAAAAAGCTGCCAACTTCATACGAAGAAACAACAAGATGAAATCAATCCACATAAACGCCCTTCTGATGATTATAACCCTCGTCGCCACATCGTGCGGTGCCGATGCCTACATCAAGAAGGGTGAAAAAAACTTGGCACTTGGCGAATATTTCGATGCCGCCAACAACTTTAAACAGGCTTATACGCGAACTCCGGCCAAAGATAAAGCCGCAAGAGGGCACATATCTACCAAGCTTGCGTTGTGCTACGACAAGATGAACGCTAGCCAAAAGGCTGTGGGCGCATACCAAAATGTGCTGCGGTTTGGTCTGGCCGATGCCAACACGCACCTCCTTTTGGGCAGACAACTGCTCAAAACGGGGGCATACAAGGCGGCCGAAACGCATTTTAAGATTGCCCTCGACTCGTTGCCTGGAAACAAATTGGCCAGTGAAGGACTGCTCTCCGCACAACAAGCGGCGCAAGCCAAAAGCGATGGCTCACACTATATCGTGAAACGCATGGACGTATTTAACTCTCACAGAGCCGACTATTCGCCCATGTACTTCGGCGACGACCACAACAAACTTTACTTCTCGTCCACGCGAAACGAGGCCAAGGGCGATGCGCTAAGCGGAATAACAGGCGCTAAACCTGCCGACATTTTTGTTTCGGAACGCGATGACAAGGGCAAATGGAGCAAGCCCGAACCCGTGCAAGGCGGACTGAATACCGAATACGATGAGGGGGCTTGTACCTTCTCGCCCGACCAACGCACCATGTACTTCACCCAATGCACCACAGATCCCAACTATCCGCGTTATGCGCAGGTGATGACTTCTGCCCGTTCGGATGCTGCTTGGGCAAAGGCCACGAAACTAGACATATCAAAAGACACGCTTTCAAGTTTCGCCCACCCTGCCGTTTCGCCCGATGGACAATGGCTTTACTTTGTTTCGGACATGCCTGGGGGTCAAGGTGGGCAAGACTTATGGCGCATTAGGCTTACCACTAACGGCTTGGGAGAGATGGAGAACCTTGGAGAAACCATCAATACAGCCGGCAACGAATGTTTCCCTACATTCAGACCCAACGGCGATCTTTACTTCTCGTCCGACGGACACGTTGGCCTGGGCGGGCTAGACGTGTATGTGGCGCGGCAAAATACCGACCAACGATGGACGATAGAGCATCTAGGATTTCCCCTAAACTCGAATGGCGACGACTTCGGACTTACCTTCGAAGGCCCATACAACCGCGGATTCTTTTCCTCGAATCGTGGAGATGCGCGCGGATGGGACCACATCTACGCCTTCGAATATCCCGAAATAGTGCAGAGCATTAAAGGATGGGTGTACGAACAAGACGGTTACGAACTGCCCGCGGCACAAGTATTTATGGTGGGAAACGACGGAACGAACCTCAAACTGAATGTGTTGGCCGATGGTTCGTTCAAACAAGTGGTGAAACCAGGCGTTGAATACGTGATGTTGGCCACCTGCAAGGGTTACCTCAACCACAAAGAAGAACTTGCGGTGAAACCTTCCGAAACCTCACACGAATATGTTTTGCAGTTCCCCTTGGCCTCCATCACGGCTCCTGTACTCATCGACAACATCTTTTACGATCTGGATAAGTACACCCTGCGCCCCGAATCAAAGCAGGCTCTAGACGAACTTGTGAAACTGCTTAATGAGAACCCCAACGTTACTATCGAACTAAGCGCGCACTGCGATTATCGCGGTACACCCGAATACAATAAGATATTGGCACAACATAGAGCCAATGCCGTGGTGCAATACCTTATCGAGGCAGGCATCGCCCCACAAAGACTCACCCCCGTTGGCTATGGTAAGGAAAAGCCTAAAACCATTAGAAAGAAACTGACTGAGCGTTATAAGTGGTTGAAAGAGGGCGATGTGCTGACCGAAGACTTTATTACCAAGCTAGACAAAGACAAGCAGGAGATATGCAACCAGCTGAACCGCAGAACAGAATTTGTGGTTCAACGCACAACCTATGGCTTGCTAGACGATAAGGGCAACTTGAAAAAACAGAAGAAAGCGCCAAAACAATCGGAGAAAGATAAGGAGGATGTGTTCGACATCGTGGAATAAACATCCATGCGAGGGCACGTTTCGGCCATTCCACTCCACTTTCGGCAGACTAACTCTCGTGATATACACTCACACCAACAAACAAAACGATGAACGGAAAGCCACATAAAGTTGTTTAATAGTACGCCATGACATAGAGATGGCGTACAACCGACAACCATTATCATGGTAATCTGCATTCAACACAACACGAAATCAAATGCAATGAACACAGGAAAACTACTTTTTGTACCCTCAGGCGGACTAGCCAACAGAATGCGCGCTATGGCATCGGCATGGCAGTTAGCCGCAAATACAGGGGTTAAAGTCGAGACGATATGGTTTTGCGATTGGGCACTTAATGCCCCTTTCCATTCCATTTTCGAACCTATTGATAACGTAGAGATGGTGGCAAGGGAGGCCAAAGCATGGGAACTACTTACGCTCGACCGACCTAGAAAGCGTAATTTCCGCATTCCATTGTTATATCAGAGGCTCCGTTTCGCACAACGCATAGACGAATGGCAGGTTACACCCTTAAAAAATCAAGGATTTGACTTTAATGAATGGGCAACAGGAAAGAGCAGCTACATGAGCTGTTACCAAGATTTTGGAAACGTTCCCAATTCTGTTTATAAGCATTTGTTCCATCCCGTCGGTCCTGTTTTCGATGAAATACAAAGCTATCGCGAACATTTCTCGGCGCATACCATTGGCATGCACATTAGGCGCACAGACAATAAGGAGTCGATTGAACGAAGTCCGCTTAGCTTATTTGTCGATGCTGCACGACGCGAAATTGATCAACACAATGACACGCGCATATTTCTTGCAACCGACGACGAAGCTACCAAGACGGCATTAAAGGCCGAATTTGGCAACCGCATCATCACTTCGCCCAAGCCTGCCGCACGCAATAGCATTGCAGGCATTAGAGGTGGAGTGGCCGAACTGTGGATGCTGGCCTCCACCTCTACTATCTATGGCTCGGCAGGAAGTAGCTATTCGGTTATGGCTGCTAAGATTGGAGATAACAACTTGGAAATATTAAGCAAGTGAAGAAAGGAGATTGGTTGACAAGTCAACAAGAAGACAAGTTAACCAGTTGACGAGATACAAGTGAACGAGTTGACATGTGAACGTAAGATAAGTTTATGAGTTGACTGATAGACGAACTAACAAGCAAACAAGCTGACGAGTCGGCAAGAAACAAGTTAAGCATTTCCTTTGCCTTCCCGTTAGCCTGCAAACTTGCTTATATTTCTTTATCTTAGCCCAACAACAGCTTGCTCACCTCGGCGGTGTTCAGCGCCCATTGGTAGTTGTAACGTTCATCGGCATCGCTTTCGTTGCCAACTAACGTTGCGCCTTGTGCCTCGGCTCTTATTTCCAGCAGTTCGCCAACCGTCGTTTTCTCTTCCAATCGTTTCAGAAGAGCCTCAACACTAGCCACATCAACGCCTAAAATAGTTTGTGAAGTATATGGCATCTCCAACCAAACTATCTCTCTTCGTTGCACATTGAGCACACCAAACACTAATCCCTTAGACAAATTGGACTCGTCAACACGCACAATATGTTGAACGCACGATGGGTCGTAGGCCACACCATCCTTATCAGAAACGGTCATGGGATAGGCTGAATTCATCCAACCAACCATTAAATTGGGCGACAGTGCACCGCAAGAGTAGGCGTTGCAACTAAATGTTACGTATCGCGCACCAACCTTTTCCAATTCGTTTAAGTTCAATTCGATGTACTCGGCCGTACCAACCTGCTCTGGAATATTTCGTATATCGCCCGAATGCTTTGCTCCTGGGCAAGATAGATTGAAATAAGAGCAGAATATTGATTTACCATTTTCAAGGGCTATACCAGCACTTAGGTCCATGTCTAGGTGTTGGGCATGCAACCCATTGCCCCATTGCATGAACAGCCTAACGGCATTGCCTTCTACCTTAAATCGCGTTCCTTGCAACGCACATGCCCTGTCTTGAACGCTATTCGACCTATCGCCCACGCCGATTGGCACCTGATAAAGTCGTGGATCAATATAAATGGTACCACCAGCACAGTGCGCCTGTTGCGCATATCGGCTTTTCATAGCTCGTTTGTACATCGCATTTACGTCTGCAATCATCTGTTTCAGCTGTGCATCATCGAAAGAAACAAGCAGCGGATGAGGGTCAAGATTGTGCATCACACCTGTTATAGGACGTGCCAAGCGCATGCGTTTTGGGTCGAAATAGGCCTTAGCCCCATTGTTTAACGAAAGCAACAGACGCGCAGGCAGCTGATGAACAATGCCTTCGAAGGCCGCAAGTGTTGTCTGCGAATCAAAGTTAAGCATGGTTGAGAACAGACTACGAGCGAACAAGCCAGGGCGTTGGGACAATAACGAGAGGGTTAGTTGGGCATCGTTTGCCCTTCGTGCCTTGTCTAGCATACCTAGCCAAGGGGTGTAAGTTTGGCAATAAAACACGTCTAGCAATGCGGCAAGTCGTTTGAACCCTTTCTTACGCGCATATTCGGCCAGCCGCAATGCCCTAATCATACGCACCCACATTCCCCTTTTGGCGTGCATTGCCTCTGCCGACTTCTCGCTAGATAGGGGAATGGCATTCATCCACGTGGCCACAAGTCGGCAATAAGCCCTGTTGTATTTCAGTTTTAGTCGCTCGCGCATAGCCCCTCCCGCTTCACTAGCCTTGTTTTCTTGTGCGGCCATGTGCCAATAAAGACCTCTGGCGTTGGCAATGAGCGTTCGGGGTTCAATAATTCGTGCGCATCCATTTTTCTCGTACCATAGAAACCGCAGTATATCGGCAGGCGTTTCAAAAAGCCTTGTTGCCTGTTCGCCTTTTCCTGCCGCCACCAATGCCTTAATGGCAATCATCGCCGTCTCTTTCATGGCAATGTCTACATCGCTAGGCAAATCGAACAGCATGAGCAGTTGCGCCACCGATTGCGTCTGAGTAGCATCTAACGGCGTGGGTGAAGTAAGCAAAGTGCGAAGTTCGCGCTCCAAGTCAACGCGTGTAAAGAGGTGCAGGGGCTTTAGTTTCTTTCCCTGTCCCTCGTAAACGAATGTTGAAGTTACAAACGGTGTGCCGCAATATGGGCAACCGTTGTATCGTTCAAGTGGGAAAGTGCCGTAGGGAATGAAGTGTCCGCAAGGCAAGGTTGTGCCTTCCAGTCGAAGTTTCCCCTTAAACCTGTTGGCCACATAGGTGATAAAATGGTCGATAAGCCTTTCTTTTGTTGGCGTACCCCAACCTTTTACCAAGGATGCCCAATTCTGTTTCAGCCGCAATACATCAGCCATCACTACATAAACATCCTCGATTTGTTTGTCAGACGCCCAATAAAACGCCTGCAACAAATCTTGTTCTACGCCATACCCAAACTTGCTAAGGCGCGAAACCAAGGTCAACGCAACCACAGTCGCTTCGTGGGGTTGCTTTATCTGTTGGCTATCAATATCTATAAACAGGGCTTGATAACGCAAAGCCACTTTGTTTGCTATGATGTTGTCCATGTTGTGGAATTGTTGATGCTGGTTGTTTTCCAAGCTGTTAAAATATGGGCGAGGCGTTATTGCTCGCCATTGGCTTTATAATCTAGAAATATAGACGTAGCGTTTCATCGCTGTTTAGTTCCTAATTGTATTACGTTCCCCCGCATACGCCCTAGCTTACAAGCTATAAACTTAGGAGGATGTTTGAGGGTTATAACTCATCAACTCACGGACTAACGAAATCGCCACCTAAATAAAAAAGGGGGTGAGAGGGCGGTAATTGCTGGTCTAAAATCCCTTAGATGTTGAAGTAAGACCAACTTGACCGTCCCTCCTTTTCCCTTTACAGTATGTGCCAAGCTGCGCGTTAGCGTGTGTTAGCGATAAACACATGCCTTTATATAAAGGAACACTACGCTCTATCACCCGTTGCGCAGCTTTGTTCATTGCCCACCATCCTTAACCCTTAATCACCGCGATGGGTAACAGTTTGGTTTTCACCTTAATCAGGTCTGTTTGGTTGGCAATAACCTCTTCGATGTCTTTGTATGCACCTGTTGCCTCTTGCATATCGTCTTGCGAACGTATGGCATGAACAATGCCTTTGGCCTCAAGCTGTGCCACTTCGGCCTGCATATCGAGTGATGCAATGGCGGCCGTTCTACTTAAAACGCGCCCCGCACCATGCGAACAAGAATTGAACGAGGCTGCATTGCCAAGCCCCTCTACGATATACGATGCCGTTCCTTGCGAGCCGGGGATGATGCCCACCATGCCTTCGCGAGCCAAAGTAGCACCTTTGCGATGTACAATAACGTTCTTACCATAGTGGTTTTCCCATGCGGCATAGTTGTGCGCAATGTTTATCATCGGCTCGAACGCAATGCCGGGCAGTGCATCTGCAAGCACCTCTTGCACCCTTTGCATCATCAGGCTTCTATTGCATAACGCAAAATCTATACAATATTGCATTTCTGCCCAATAATTTTTAAACTCTGCCGACCCAACGGGTAAGAAAGGCAAGTGCAATTTCTCGTCTACCACCGTGTGCCAACGGGCGTTAAGCTGCTGGGTAAGCTTGTTATAATGTTCGCAAACTAGCTTACCAAGGTTTCGGGAGCCTGAATGCAACATCACCCAAAGGTTTCCTTCCTCGTCTTTTTGCAGTTCTATAAAGTGGTTTCCTCCGCCAAGCGTACCCACTTCGTAAACAATGGCCGCTTGCCTACGTTTCACCACCTCCATGCGGGCTATCTCATGTCCCACGGGTAAGTAACATTCGGGTTGGGGTTCCGTATGGTGCATCATGCCTAAGGGTATGCGTTGCCTAATACCACTCATTATTTTCTTCCTCAAAACATCTGGCGATATGTCGGTCACCTTATAGTTCGACTTCACTGCGCACATGCCGCAACCAATGTCTACGCCCACGGCATTGGGTATAACTGCATCTTTACAAGCCAGCACACCGCCAATGGGCATACCCATTCCTGCATGCACGTCGGGCATAATGGCAAGGTGGTGAAACAAGAAGGGCAACGTGGTAAGGTTCTCAATCTGTTGCATAGCCTTAGCATCTACGCTGCTAGCCCATATCATCACAGGCCTGTTGTTTATTATTTTTGTTTCCATTGCTATATGTATTTAATGTGTTATGTTGTCGATATGTTGTTTTTTTAGAGGTTGGCTGTTTGCCTTCCCTTTTCGTTTGCAAAGTTCGTTTAAGGGTACGCAGTGTTTTTGCGTAATGAGAAAAAACTTGCATTTAAGCACCATTATTTTCAATTTTATCACCTCTACGCAAATAGGTTGCGTAGAAACTCGTTATCTTTGTGATGTTTTAGTACAGCGAAGAGCCATCGCCATAACACTACCGCCCTTACAGAAACCACCAATTTGGCATACTAAATGGTAGTATATCCATCACATGGAACAAGCGAACGGCCTTCGCCATACACCTAATTTAATATATATATAACGATGCCGGCCAATAAGAATGCACTGATAAGGTATAAAACCATTGACAACTGCCTGCGCAACCGTTACAGGCGATGGACGCTCGACGACTTGGTAGACGCATGCAGCGATGCCCTCTACGACTTGGAGGGAATACGCAAAGGCGTATCGGTAAGAACGGTTCAGGCCGACTTGCAGATGATGCGTTCGGACAAGTTGGGCTACAATGCGCCCATCGAAGTGTACGAACACAAGTTCTATCGCTATGCCGACGCCACGTTTAGCATCAACAACATGCCCTTATCGCAAAACGATTACGAGGTGATGCAAGAGGCTGTGGACCTGCTTAGGCAGCTTGAAGACTTTGAGCAGTTTACCGAAATGAGCGATGTTGTAAATCGCCTGCAAGACCATTTGGCCATTGCTCGCAACCATCGCAAGCCCATTGTGCATTTCGATAAGGTGCCTAACCTGAAAGGTTTGCGACTGCTTAACCCCTTATACAACTACATTGCGCATCGACAGACCTTGCGCATCAGCTACCAATCGTTCTCGGCCAAAGAGCCGATAACGCTGGTTTTATGTCCGCATTTGTTGAAAGAGTTTCGCAATCGTTGGTTCCTGTTCGGTTCTACTGCAGACGACATGGTGTTGTTTAACCTGCCCTTAGACCGCATAGTGAAGGTGGAAACGGCCGACGAGCCTTATCGCGACAACCCCAATTTTGATGCAGAGCACTTTTTCGACGACGTTATCGGAGTGAGTAAGAATGTGGGAGACAAACCCAGAACCGTGATGTTCTGGGCGGACGATGAGCAAGCAGGGTACATTTCCACCAAGCCGCTGCACCCTTCGCAACAAGTTGAGGACGAGCATCCGGAACAAGGAGGCTGCGTTTTCAGCATAAAAGTGGTGCTAAACTTCGAGCTTTACTCGGTGCTGATGAGTTATGGACCTGGCATCAAGGTGCTTTCGCCACAAAAGGTGGTTCGTCGTATGCACAACATGACGAGTAAAGCACATTGGCTTTATCGGGAAGAAAAGATGGAAAGGTGAAAAGGTGGAAAGGTGAAAAGATGGAAAGGTGGAAAGGTGAAAAGGTGAAAAGGTGAAAGGGTGA